>DASWRR010000342.1:0-6230 GCA_036403055.1 Ilumatobacteraceae bacterium
GACGCGCCAGGAGGACGAATCCGACGCGCCCGCGGCCGAGCCGGTGTTCTCACCAAAAGACTTCCGTCTGAACCTCGGCAGTCGTCTCGCAGTCGCGGACGAGGCGCCACTGCCCAACCTCGACAACCCGGAGATACGCAAGTTGACCTGGGAGCACGTTGTACCCGACCGGCCGGCGTCGTCCTCGCCGAGTGCGGCAACACTCGTCCCGTTGCCGCCGCCGCGTCGGGTCCCCCCTCCGCCGCCCGCACCGACGAGGTCGTTCGAGCCGCCGGCCGCGGCCGAACCCGACGTCGTCGACGACACTGAGCCCGACGTCGTCGCTGGCGCGGTCGACGTCGCGCCAGACCACGCGCCCGACGACGCGCCCGACGTCGTCGACGAGGTGGTGGAGGTCGTGCCGCCGAAGGCAGCGCCCGTCGTCGAACAGGAGATCAACCGCCTCGGTTCAGTCCCCGACCTCTTCAGCGACGACGATTCGCCGATCGAACTGCCCACGATCACCCCGTCCGGCTCGATCATCGCCCACGTCCACAGCTCATACACGCCGGTGCTCTCCGAGACGTACTACGTGCCGCCGCCGACGCGTCCGGCGACGTCGATGCTGACGATCGTCGAACAGGAAGCGCCCTCGAAACGTAAGTCGGCGAACAAGCCGAAGCGGCATCTTCTGCGCAGCTTCATGACCTTGGTTGTGCTGTTCGGATTGTTGGCCGGTGGCGCGTTCGCGGCGAAGAAGTACTTGCTCAAGAAGCCCGCCTGGACGGTCGAGATGAAGCCGCTCGCGGACGAGGTCGCTGCAGCGCGTGGGCTGGAGTTCAAGGAGGCGGTCGTCGTGTCGCCGCTGCCCGTCGCCGAGTACGCCACTCGGCTGTCGTCGTCGGCGATCGACGCTGCAGCGACGAAGGCACCCGAATGGCGAGCGCTCGGCCTCGTCAGCGGTGAGCTCGATTTCGCTTCCATCGGTAGCCAGGCGATGAACGACGAGCCGGCGTTCTACGACGCCGTCACCAAGACGATCGTCGTCAGTGACGATCTGGCTACCCATCCCCACCTGTACCGCTTCGCGATGCGCAGGGCGCTGACGTCGGCGCTGCTCGACCAGCAGTTCGATTGGAGCACCCGCATCGTGTCAGCGTCGCCGGCTGCAGCGTTCGCGATCCGCGCCGTCGTCGACGGCGATGCCCTTGCCGTCGCGAACGCGTTGGCCGCCAACGACGACCCGGCCCAACTGGCGCCGGAGCTGCTTGCATTCGTCCAAGCCCACGGCAGCGCGGTTGCGCCATCGCAGTACGCCGCCAACCTCGTCGGTCGAAGCGGCGTGGCGATGCGCCCGTTGATCGTTTCCTTGGCCAATGACTCGACAGCCCTCGCGGCCTTCGAGAAATCAACGCCGACCAACGATTCAGCGTTCGATGCCGCACGTGCGCCGGCCAGTGTCCCCTCACCGGCCGGAACACAGGGGATGATGTTCTGGTACTACGTGCTCGCCAGCCGGATCGACGATTCGCAGGCGTGGTCGGCGGCCACTCGGTGGACGGGCGACACGCTGACGGCTTCGACGGCTACCGGCGTGGCGTGCGTCGATGCAACGGTCGCCACAGGGGATCCCGACAGCGCAGCAGTCGTCATCGCAGCCTTCTCCGCGTGGGCCGCTGCCGCGCCCGCCGAATCGACGACGACGGTCGCTCCGATCGACGGCAACCAGCTGGCGATCCATGCCTGTGATCCTGGTGCAACGGTTGCCGCGGCAACCCCGGCACGCGTTCCTGTGGTCTTCGGCGGTGCCGGCGCCGAGCAGGCACTCGTGCAGGCAGCGGCGGCCGCGAGTTCGGGCCTGAAGCTCGACCCAGCGTGTCTCGTCACGGCGGCTCGCCTACGAGGTGTCGCCTTGGTGTCGCCTGCGGACGATGCCCCGGTGCTTGCGGTCGGCTGGCAGTCGGCCTACGTCGCGGCCAACCTCGATCTCGCTGCGGGATGCATCGGCCCGCCGGCCGGCTGACCGCCGCAACGCGATGAGCTAGTCGCGAAAGTTCTGGAACTGCAGCGGAATCCCGAGGTCGGCGCCCTTCAACGTCGCGATGATCGTCTGTAGATCGTCGCGCTTCTTGCCGATGACCCTGACCGTGTCGCCTTGGGTTTGGCTGCTGACACCCTTCGGGCCCTTCTCCTTGATCATGCGGTTGATCTCGCGGGCTTTCTCCGACGAGATGCCGACCGCGATCGTCAGCACCTGACGCACGGTGTTCTGCGTCGCCTCTTCGATCTTGCCGTAGTCGAGCCCCTTCAGCGAGACGCCACGCTTCACCAACTTCTCCTCGATGACGGTTCGCAGCGCGGTCAGCCGGTCTTCACTCGACGTGCGCAACGTGACGACGAGATCGCTTTGATCGATCGAGGAGTCGGTGTTCTTGAAGTCGTATCGAGTCGCGATCTCACGCTGAGCCTGATCGATCGCGTTGCGCAGTTCTTGGCGATCGACCTCCGAGACAACATCAAAGCTGGGCATGCCGTGACACTAGTTGCGCCGCTAACCTCGATTCCCGCAGATGGGTCGGTACCCGAGTGGCCAAAGGGGGTTGACTGTAAATCAACTGGCATAGTCCTACGGAGGTTCGAATCCTTCCCGGCCCACCACCTGAGTCGCCAGGTCCCCACCGGGGCCTGGCGATTGCACTTTTGTTGCAGCACGCCTTCACACCATGATCCTCATCGACGCCGAACGACTCGCCGCCAGCCGGCCGAACCGACCTCTGTTCGCCGACGTCTCGGTGACGATCAGCGATGGCGACCGGCTCGGCGTCGTCGGTTTGAACGGCAGTGGTAAGAGCACGCTGCTGCGAATGCTCGCCGGCGAGTTGGAGCCCGAGACCGGCGAAGTGCGATGGGGCCGTGGTGCCCGCATCGGGTTCCTGCTGCAGAACCCGGTGCTGCCTTCGGGCTCGGTTCGCGACGCGGTCGGCGGCGAATGGCAGGGCGAGGCGATGCTCGATCGGTTGGGGATGACGCCGCTGCTCGACGTGGCGACCGACGAGTTGTCGGGCGGGCAGGCAAAGCGCGCCGCACTCGCGCGCTTGTTGGTCGGTGAGTACGAGGTGCTGATCCTCGACGAGCCGACGAACCACCTCGACCTCGACGCCATCCAGTTCCTCGAGGAGTGGCTCGCGTCGTTTCGTGGGGGATTGGTTCTCGTCACGCACGACCGCCACGTGCTCGACAAGGTCACGACGAAGGTGCTCGAGCTCGATCGCGGCACGGCGTACCTGCACGTGCCGACCGGTTGGCACGCCGGATCGGGTTACGCGGCCTACCTCGCGGGTCGCGCGGAGCGCGAGGAGCGCGCCGAGGTCGCCGAGCAGGTCCGCAAGAACTTGGCGACCCGTGAGCTCGCCTGGTTGCGGCGCGGCGCCCCGGCACGAACATCCAAGCCGAAGGCGAGGATCGCGACCGCGACCGCTCTGGTCGAGGGCAAGGCCCTCGCAGCCGCACGCGACGGAGACCTGGGCCTCTCGATGGGATCGAAGCGTCTCGGCTCCAAAGGCATCGAGCTGACCGAGGTCGCGTTCTCGTGGCCTGACGGCACGAAGGTCATCGATCCGTGTTCCCTCGTCTTCGAGCCGGGTGATCGAGTCGGGATCGTCGGCGCGAACGGCGCCGGTAAATCCACGCTGCTCGACATCGTCGCCGGCCGGCTGACACCGACGTCGGGGACCGTTGATCGCGGCGCGACGGTGCAGATCGGTTACTACGACCAACTGGGCCGCGACCTCGATCTGACCCAACGCGTCCGTGAGGCAATCGCCGGCGACAAGGGCGAGCCATCGCTCGCCGACGTCGCGTTGATGCGACGGTTCTGGTTCGACGGCGACGCCCAGTTCGCCCCGATCGGCACGTTGAGCGGCGGCGAACGACGACGGCTGCAACTGCTCCTCACGCTCGTCCCGCAACCCAACGTGCTGCTGCTCGACGAACCGACGAACGATCTCGACCTCGACACGTTGCGCGCAATGGAGGACTTCCTCGACGACTGGCCCGGCATCGTCGTGACCGTCAGCCACGACCGCGCCTTTCTCGACAGGGTGACCGACGAACTGCTGGCACTCGACGGCAACGGCGGTGTGCGTTGGGTTCGCGGCGGCGTCGGCGCGTGGCTGCAGCAGCGCGAGACCGCAGGTGCCGCGCCCCTTCGGCAGATGGCGACCCGCGCCCCGTCTCCGTACACGAGATCGAAGCCCGCTGCCGGTCGCAGCCCGTCGACGGTCCGCCGCGATCTCGTCCAAGCAGAGCGCAAGGTCGCCGCCGCAAGCGCAGCTCGCGACAAGCTGGCCAAGCAGATGGCGTCGACCAACGCCCATTGGGAGCTGTCGGCGATCGGCGAGCAGTTGGCCGCAGCGCAGGCCGAGGTGACGTCGGCGGAAGAGGCGTGGCTCGCCCTCGCCGCCGAAGCCGAGTCGCTCGGCCTCACCCCCTGACCCCCCGAATCCAACGTCGTCCGAGTGTTTCGCGCCACCCGCGGTGGACGGAAACACTCGGACGGGTCAGAGGAGGGCTTGCATGATCGCGACGTCGAGCCACTTGTTGAACTTGCGACCCACTTCGCGTTCGATGCCGACGAGCTCGAAGCCGCACGACCGATGCAGCGCGATCGACGCGTCGCTCGACGCCGAGATGCGCGCGAACATCGCATGGAACCCCGAAGCCGCGGCAACCCGGATCAGTTCGCTGACGATCATCTTTCCGATGCCTTGTCCGTTGCGGTCGCGTCGCACGTAGACGGAGTCCTCGACACTGGTTCGGTAGGCGGCGCGCTCCTTGTACGGCGACAGCGATCCGAACCCGATGACCTCGCCTCGCTCGTCGGTCCGGTCGATCGCCACGATCGCGGCAAACGCGCCGTTGCGGTCGGCGATCCAACGCTGTTGGTCCTCGAGCGAGCGGGGCACGAGATCGAACGTCGCGAACGTGTTGGAGACCTCGTAGTTGTAGATCTGGCGGATCTGCTCGGCGTCGGCCAGCGCCGCCAGTCGCAGGGTGATCGTCTCGGTCCGACCCTCGCTCACGCCGGCCGAGCGTAGTGCCGAAAGCACGACAATCCCGTGGTACATGGTCGGGCGTCGGCGCTATGCTTCTCGGCTGGCTTGCGGGTAGAACCGCGCGCCAAAGATCGCCCTTTTAGCTCAGTCGGTAGAGCAACGCCATGGTAAGGCGTAGGTCGTGGGTTCGATTCCCACAGAGGGCTCGACCAAACGGTCAGCCTGCCTCCGGGGAGACGAAACCGGTCGGCAAAGCCCTGGCGGCGTAGCTCAGATGGTCAGAGCATCCGGCTCATAATCGGAAGGTCATCGGTTCGATCCCGATCGCCGCTACAACACAACTCACATCAGCATCACAACACAGGAGAGCCTCTCCCATGAGCAAAGCGAAGTTCGAGCGGAACAAGCCGCACGTCAACATTGGCACGATGGGTCACATCGACCACGGCAAGACCACGTTGACTGCTGCCATCTCCAAGACCCTGGCCGGCAAGGGCCTCGCGAACTACACCCCGTTCGATCAGATCGACAAGGCGCCCGAGGAGAAGGCTCGTGGCATCACGATCTCGATCGCGCACATCGAGTACGAGACCGAGAACCGTCACTATGCACACGTCGACATGCCCGGTCACGCCGACTACATCAAGAACATGATCACCGGCGCCGCACAGGTCGACGGTGCCATCCTGGTCGTCGCGGCCACCGACGGCCCGATGCCGCAGACTCGTGAGCACGTGCTCCTGGCCCGTCAGGTCGGTGTGCCGTACATCGTCGTGGCGTTGAACAAGTCCGATGCCGTCGACGACGAGGAGCTCCTTGAGCTCGTCGAGCTGGAAGTTCGCGAGCTGTTGAACGAGTACGAGTTCCCGGGCGACGACGCCCCTGTCGTTCGCGTGAGCGCGTTGAAGGCCCTCGACGGCGACGAGGCGTGGCAGGCCAAGATCATGGAGCTCATGGACGCCTGCGACACTGCGATCCCCGAGCCCGTTCGCGAGCTCGACAAGCCGTTCCTCATGCCGATCGAGGACGTGTTCACGATCACGGGTCGCGGCACTGTCGTCACCGGCAAGGTCGAGCAGGGCAAGGTCCACACCGGCGACGATCTCGAGATCGTCGGTCTCAAGAACACGCAGAAGACGGTGTGCACCGGTGTCGAGATGTTCCGCAAGATCCTCGACCAGGGTCAAGCCGGCGACA
>DASWRR010000343.1:0-1656 GCA_036403055.1 Ilumatobacteraceae bacterium
TGTGGTCACCATTGCCAACACGCAGGGTCAGACGTGGACGTGCGGGTTCAACCCGTTCAACCCAGCGGTCAACGCGGTCTCGTTCGGGCCGGTGTACGAGCCGCTGATCTTCGTCAACGCGCTGAAGAACCAAGAGGCGACGCCGATGCTCGCCTCCGACTACAAGTGGTCGCCCGACAACAAGGCGCTGACGTTCACGATCCGCGACGGCGTCAAGTGGTCGGACGGAAAGCCGATGACGGCAGGCGATGTCCTGTTCACGTTCAACCTGTTGAAGAAGTATCCAGCGCTCGACGTGAACGCCGTCTGGTCGACCGGCTTGCAGACGGTCACGTCGACTGGCAACCAGGTGGTGCTGAACTTCGATGCGCCGGCGGCCACGTACTTCTTCTACGTCGCCGGGCAGACGCCGATCGTTCCCGAGCATGTGTGGAACACCGGTGACCCAGCAAAGGATCCCGTGCAGTTCCAAGATGCAACTCCCGTCGGGACGGGTCCGTTCAAGGTGAATCCGTGCAATCCCAACCTCATCACCTACACCGCGAACCCCAGCTACTGGCAGGCAGGGCTTCCGCACCTCGCGAAGGTGCTGTATCCGGCCTACATGGACAACGATCCGGCGAACCTGGACCTGGCGAACGACAAGGCGCAATGGGGCAGCCAGTTCATCCCCGGCGTCGACAAGTTCTACACGGCCAAGGATCCGACCAACCATCACACGTGGTTCCCGCCGACCGTCAACGTCGAGCTGTTCTTCAACCTCAAGCACGAGGCAACCGGCAAGCTCGGCGTCCGTCAGGCATTTGCCTACGCGATCGACCGCAAGGCGGTCGCAACCGTCGGCGAAGGTGGCGAGCAACCCGCGGCGAACCAGAGCGGCATCGTGCTGCCGACGTACGACGACTGGTACGACAAGTCGACCGCGTCGCAGTTCACCTTCGACACCAACAAGGCGATCGCCGCGTTGGCCACGGCCGGGTACTCGAAGGACAACCCGCTGAAGCTCGATGTGATCACCATCGAGGGATACACGGATTGGGACGCCTCACTCGCCGAGATCAAGCAGGAGCTCGCGCCGATCGGCATCGATCTGACGATCAACGACTTGGCCCAGACCACGTACAACGACCAGCTGTACAAGGGCGACTACGACGTGGCATACGGCTCGGAGACCGGCGGCCCATCGCCGTACTACGAGTTGCGCCAATTGCTGTACGGGCCCAACACCGCCGACCTCGGGCAGAACGCAGCCACCAACTACGAGCGCTACTCGGATCCGGCGACCGATGCACTGTTCGACCAGTACGCGTCGGCCGACGACGCGACACAGCACACGATCATCAACAAGCTGCAGAAGGTGATGCTCGACGTCATCCCGGTGGTACCGACGACCGAGTCGGTCGACTGGTACCAGTACAACACCAAGTCGATCACCGGATGGCCGACGCCCGACGACCCGTATGCGCAACCAGCGGCGTACAACGTGCCCGACTGGGGTGTCGTCGCGGCGCATCTAGAGTCGAAGTAGTGCACGGCACGACAGCGCCCTACAGCCGCATCGCATGAGATACCTGCTGCGTCGCTGCGGGTTCCTGGTCCTGACGTTGTGGGCTGCGCTCACTGTCAACTTCTTCATCCCGCGGCTGATGCCCGGCA
>DASWRR010000344.1:0-10854 GCA_036403055.1 Ilumatobacteraceae bacterium
ACAGCACACGGCCGGGCGGCACACCTTTCGCGCTCGCCAGCGTGATGAAATCGCTCTGCAGCGTCTGGATCATGTCGCCGCGCAGCAGCCGGGCGAAGATCGCGGCGAGCGGCAACGTGAGGACGACGACCGGCAGGAAGAAGTTGCGGAAGTGAGCGCCGAGATCGTCCCACGGCATGATCTTCTCACCTGTACGCGGGAACCATCCCAGCTTCACGACGAACAGGAAGATGATGAACGGCGCGAGCACCAAGGCCGGCAGCGAGACGAACAGGAACGACAAGAAGTTGCCGCCGCGATCGAACCGTGAATCGCGCTTGTACGCCTGGTACACCGCGACCGGCACGGCGATGATGATCGCCCACATCGTGGCGTAGAAACCGAGGAAGATCGTCACGAGCACGCGACCGCTCAAGTACTTGGCGACCGTCGTGTTCTGTTGGACGCTGATGCCGAAGTCACCGCGGAACATCTTCTCCAGCCAGAACCAGTACTGGCTGAAGACGTTCCCGTTGAGGTGGTACTTGGCGTTGACGGCTTGCGCCTGATCGAGACGAACCGTCCCACCGAGCATCGTCAGCGCCGGGTCGCCCGGCTTGTTCATGCCGATGCGCATGAACACCATCACACCGAATGTGACGAGGAAGAACACGATCACGAACTGCAGAAGTCGTTGAAGGAAATATCGCACGCGAGCCTCGCCAGGAGATCTTCAGTAGGAGAACGTGGGGTGGGTCAGGATTGTCCGACCCACCCCGAAAGCAATGTCAGCCCTTCTTCAGCCAGAGGCCATTCACCCAGAACTGTCCGGGGAAGCCGGCGCCGTCTTGGGCGGTGCCCTTCCCGTCGGGGAGCGTCGTCTGCCCGAGACCCTGGATCGCCGGCGTGTGGATCGTGGCCCACAGTGTGTACGACAACGGGATCTGGAAGCACTGCTTGGCCATCTCCTTGTTGACGGCCTCAGCGGCTGCCTTGCGGGCCGCAGGATCGGTTTCCGACCGTGCCTTGGCGAGGTTGTCGTCGACGATCGGATCATTGATGCGGGCGAAGTTCAACGACAGCGCACCGTCAGGGGCCGCGCCTCTCGAGTTCCACCAGAAGTTCTGCTCGTCGACCTGCAACCCGGCGTGCTGACGCCATCCGTAGATGAAGAAGTTGTCCGCACCGAACAGAGCGTTGGTGATGAACTGATCCTGAGGAATCGTCTCGACGGTGGTGTCGACGCCGATCTGCGACCAGTACCCCTTCAACAAGTCGGCGACCTGATCGCCCGTGCGGTCAGCGGTGTGGCCGTACGTGACCTGCACTGGCCCCGGATGGTCCTTCTGGTAGTCGGCGATCAGCGCCTTGGCGCCATCGATGTCCTGGTCCATGTTGAAGCCGTTGTCGTCGAGGTACCCCTCTTGGCCCGGCGAGAACACGCCGTTCGCCGGCTGCAACAAGCCGCCGCCGGTGAGGTCGATGAGCTCCTGGCGATCCACTGCCTTCGACAGCGCGCAGCGAACCCGCGCATCGGAGTACGGTCCCGGCTTCGCCGTATCGACGAGCAGGTAGTTGGTCTCGACGTGCTGCGTGGTCTGGACCATCGGGAACGCGGTGTCGTCGACGAAGTCTGCGATCACTGCGGCGTTCGAATCGGAGAAGATGTTGATGTCACCACTGCGGAGCGCGCCCTCGGCGGTGGTCGAGTCCTCGATGACCTTGAACGTGATCTTGTCGAGGTACGGCAGTTGCACGCCGTTGGCGTCCTTCTGCCAGTAGTTCGGGTTCTTCGTCACGACGAGTGCGTCACGCGGGGCATAGCTCTGCACGATGAACGGACCGGAGCCGACCGGCGATGTTGCCTTCGTGGCGTCCGCATCGACTGCCTTGAGCCACGTCGGTGAAGCGATGAGGCCGAGCTGGCCGGTGAGGTAGACATCGAAGCCTGGCCACGGAAGTGGCGACGCCGGGTCGCCGTTCTTGCCGGTGAAGATCGTGAACGTCGAGTCGTCTGCCTTCTCGATCTTCAGGATCTTCTTCGGCGTTCCGTCCTGATTCGTCGCGCCAGACGGGTCATCGACCTTCGCGACGTCCAGGAGAGCGCTCCCCAGCAGGAGGCCGAGTCCCGATCGTTGGATGTTGTCGATGACGGCGTCCGCGTTGACCGGCGTGCCGTCGGTGAACGAGATGCCGCTGCGGATCTTGATCGTCCACTGCGTCGAATCAGCGTTCGGCGTGATCGATTCGGCCAAGTACGGGTGAACCTTGTCGTCGTTGCCGACGGCGGCGATCGGGTCGAAGAACGATCGGGCGCGCTGCTGACAGTACGAGTCGCACTGCATCGCTGCGGGGAGCCAAGGATTGGTCACTTCGGCTTCGCCGCTGACCGTGATCTCGCCGCCGGGCGTGACAGCGACCGCCGGTGTCGTTGCCGGAGTCGTCGCAGCGACCGTCGTGTCCGCTGCAGCAACCGTCGCTTGGGTATCGCCGCTCGGCACTTCGGTCGCGGCCGTGGCGCCGGTCGTGACGTTGGTCGTCTGGCCGTCGTCCTTCTTGCCGCACGCTGCAGCGATGAGCCCAAGACTGAGCACCACCGCCGTGATGGCTCGCCTGCTTGATCGTTGGCCTAGTCGCACATCTCCCCCTCTGATTCGGTCATTGAGTCGTCGTGCAACGTTCGCTGTGACGCCCATCACATGACGATGTTTGGCACCTTAGTCACGTGATGTGCTCTGTCAACGACACCAGGCGGATACCGTTCGAAATCGTGTCGATATTGCGCGATCAGTACCTCGAGCGCGCCGATCCGCGACGGCTGTCACCGCGCAACGGTCGCTTCGCCGAGATCGTTGCGCGTCACGCGGACGCGGTCGCGAGCAGAGAACCGTGCTACATCGATCCTTCAACGGGACTGAGTGTTTTCACCGCAGCCTTCCTCGCGGAGCGCGGCTACTGCTGCGACAGTGGCTGCCGCCACTGCCCGTACGTGAACCCCTGAGCTACCGTCGCAGACCATGTCGTCCAACCCGGTTGCAGCACTTCGCGTGTCGAACACCAAGTCGTTCCAATTGAAGAAGTGCGAAACCGACGACAAGCTCGGTTGGCACAAGGAGAAGGCGACGATCGAGCTCGAAGAGATCAAGGTCAAGCTCGACGAGTTGCAGCAGCGCTTGTTCGCCGAGAACCGGCGCAGTGTCTTGCTCGTACTGCAGGCTCGCGACGCCGCCGGCAAGGACGGGACGATTCGATCGATCTTCTCAGGGCTCAACCCTGCCGGCGTCACCGTGACCGGGTTCAAGGCGCCGGCGGGCACCGAGACGATGCACGACTACCTGTGGCGCGTCCATGCGGCGTGTCCTCCACGCGGTGACATCGGCGTCTTCAACCGAAGCCACTACGAAGAGGTGCTGGTGGTTCGGGTGAAGGGCTTTGTGCCGGAGCCGGTCTGGAGCAAGCGCTTTCGCCACATCAACGAGTTCGAGCGGATGCTGACCGATGAGGGCACGACCATCGTCAAGTGCTTCTTGAACGTGTCCAAGGCCGAACAGGCCAAGCGGTTCCAGGACCGTCTCGACGACCCGGCGAAGAGTTGGAAGTTCCGCACCGGCGATCTTGCCGATCGCAAGCTGTGGCCGAAGTTCCACGAGGCGTACGAGGACATGATCCGCCGTACGTCGACACCGTACGCGCCGTGGTACGTGGTGCCCGCCGATCACAACTGGGTTCGCAACCTCGCGGTGGCCAAGATCCTTCTCCGGCACATGGAGGACCTCGATCCGAAGTTCCCACCGCCGGAGCCCGGCATCAAGGACATCAAGATCGTCTGACGTGTTGTCGGTCTCGTCACGCGTCGCCGTTGGTCGAGCGGCCACGACGGGCCGTGTCGTTGACGATGTCCTGGGCAACGATGCGCAGCTTGGTGTTCGTCGTCTGTGATTGGTTCAACAGGTGCTTGAAGGCGTCGTCGGCGTCACAACGTAACGCGCCCATGATGATGCCCTTCGCCTGCTCGATGACGGCCCGCGATTCAATGGCTTCGCGCAGCTGTTCACCGAGCGCCCTTGCGTCCCAATACGCCTGCGAGTTGGCGAGCACGATCGCTGCCTGTGACGCGAACAACGACGCGGTGTCGACGTCTGTCGCATCGAACGCGTCCGGGTGATCTGCGTAGAAGTTCATCGCGCCGAGCGGCGCGCCCGCGACGGACAACGGCAGCGACATGGTCGAGAGGATGCCGTGTCCGACACAGGCCTCGCTGAACTCGGGCCAGCGATTGGGCGCGAGCGTCGACTTGAGCATGCACAGGTCGCCCGTCCGGAACGCGTCGATGCATGGGCCGTTGCCGGATCGGTACTGGGCCTGATCGATCTCGGGCGATTCGGGATCGGTGAACACCGCCGTCTGCGGCCGGTTCTCCACGAGCATCGTCACCCCGACGAACTTCGACGGCGGCACCGCTTGGTCGGCCAAGTCGGCAACGCGGCGCAACGTGTCGACCAGCGTCGCGTCACCAACGAAGAACGACGACAGCGCCGCCAAGCTCCTCCGCCATGCAGAATCTTCGTCCACGAGCATGCACTCCGAGAGATCAGGAGAGCCCCTCGCATTCTGAAGGGATCAGGGATACCCCCCCGCATGATAGGCGTCCCGGTTCGTCAAAGCACAACGGGAACCCACTTCGCCGTCACGACGTCAGTGCCAGCAGGAATGCTTTACGAAATGTAAGGTCGGAGCCACATGAGCATGCTGATCGCGACCACTCTCGCCGAGGCGCTCGGTGCGCTCGCCGACGATCCGTCGGCCATGGTGCTGGCCGGTGGCACCGACGCGATGGTCGAGGTCAACAGCGGCCACCGACGGCCGGAATCCGTCATCGCCGTCGGACGGATTCCCGAGCTGCGTACGTGGTCGCACGACGTGACCGAGTCCGCCCTACGAATCGGCGCGGCAGTCACGTACGCCGAGCTCGAGGACGAGCCCTTCCTCGATTGGGTCCCGGCGCTGAGCCAAGCGGCGCGCACGGTGGGATCACCGCAGATCCGCCACGCCGCAACGCTCGGCGGCAACGTCGCAACGTGCTCGCCGGCAGGCGACGGGCTGCCGGTTCTCGCCGCGCTCGACGCCGTGGTGCACCTGATGTCGGCAGACCGGACACGGTCGATTCCGTTCCTCGAGTTCATGACCGGCCCGAAGCGCACTGTGCTGGCGCCGGGTGAGTTGATCGAGTCGATCTCGATGCCGGTCCTGCGCGGTTGGCAGGGCTACGCGAAGGTCGGCGTGCGCAACGCGATGGTGATCTCGAACGCGGGAGCGTGCCTCGCACTCGATGACCGAGGCGCCGTGCGTCTTGCGCTCGGCTCGGTTGGTCCGACCATCATCCGTTGCACCGAAGCCGAGGCGTTCGCCGCGTCGATCGTCGACAACGACAATCGATCCGTCGCGGACCCCGACGTCATCGAGTTCGGACGGTTGGCCGCCACCGCGGCACGACCGATCGACGATCACCGATCAACCGCCAAGTATCGGCGGCACGCGGTCGACGTGCTCGCGAGACGGCTGCTGCGGAGAGCGTTCCCGAATGGCTGAGCACGAGCACTACACACTGCACGTCAACGGTGAGCCGCGGGAGATCCGCGACGCGTGGATCGGCGAGAGCCTGCTGTACGTACTGCGTGAGCGACTCGGGCTCTTCGGCAGCAAGGGCGCCTGCGAGCAGGGTGAGTGCGGTTCCTGCAGTGTGATGATCGACGACGTCCTGGTGTGCAGCTGTCTCGTGCTCGGCGCGTCTGCGGTCGGCCAAGAGATCGTGACGATCGAAGGCATTGCGCCGCCAGGCGCCCCCACGGATGTGCAAGCAGCGTTCGTCGAGTTCGGCGCGGTGCAATGCGGATTCTGCACGCCGGGGCTGATCATGGCAGCGCATGCGTTGCTCGAGCGCACGCCGCAGCCCAGCGACACCGAGGTCCGTGAAGCCCTGTCCGGAAACATCTGCCGGTGCACGGGGTACGGCCGGATCATCGAAGCGGTCCAACGCGTGGCCGTGTCGCGGGCAGATCGCACATGAGCACGACGACACGCGAAGGCGTGGTCAAGGGTCGGCTGGGGGACAGCCCGCCGCGTCCGGACGGCATCGCCAAGGCACAGGGTGCGTTCGCGTTCTCGGGTGACCTCTCAGCAGACGGTTTCCTATGGGGCGCCACCCTGCGGTCGCCGCATCCTCACGCAAGGATCGTTCGCATCGACGTCTCGCCCGCATGGCGCATCGATGGCGTCGCCGCGATCGTGACCGCCGACGATGTCCCGGGCAAGGCGACCTACGGCCTCATCAGCAGTGACCAACCGGTCTTCGCCACCGACGTCGTGCGATACGTCGGTGAACCGATCGCCGCGGTCGCCGCCGACCACCCGGAGACATGCCGACGTGCGCTCGACGCGATCATCGTCGACTACGAGGTGCTCGAACCACTGACGGACCCCGAGCGGGCGATCGACGGAAGTCATCCGCCGATCCATCCATCCGGGAACGTGATCCGTCATCAGCGGATCGTGACCGGCGATCAGTCGCTGATCGGCGAAGTCGTCGTCGAGGGCACGTACGAGATCGGGATGCAGGACCAAGCCTTTCTCGGTCTCGAGGCCGCGCTCGCGATGCCGGACCCGGGTGGCGCAGGCGTCGACCTGTTCGTCGCGACGCAATGGCTGCACGAGGACCGCATCCAGATCGCCGCCTGCCTCGACCTCGCCCCGGAGAAGGTGCGCCTGACGCTCGGGGGAGTCGGCGGCGCGTTCGGTGCACGCGAGGACATCAGTCTTCAGGTGCACACGTGCCTGCTCGCGCTGCGGACCGGGCGGCCTGTCCGTCTGGCGTACAGCAGACAGGAGAGCTTTCTCGGTCACGTCCACCGGCATCCGGCCACGATCTGGATGCGACACCACGCAACACGCGGCGGTGTCATCCAGCGGATCGAGGCGAGGATGGTGCTCGACGGCGGAGCGTACGCATCGACGTCGTCAGCCGTCCTCATCAACGCAGTGACGCACACGCAGGGCCCGTACAAATGTGCCAACGCGACGGTCGATGGTTACGCCGTGCGGACCAACAACTTGCCGTGTGGTGCGATGCGCGGGTTCGGCGTCGTCCAGGCGTGCTTCGCGCACGAAGGTCAGATGGACAAGTTGGCCGAGGCATGTGGGCTGGATCCGGTCCAGATCCGACTGCTCAACGCGATGGAGACGGGTGATGCGCTGATCACCGGTCAGGTGATCGAGAATGTTGCTCCCGTTGCGGAGTGCATCCGTGACACGGCGATGCTGCCGCTGCCGGATGTTCCCGTCGGTGGACTCGACGGCGATCCGATGCATCTTCCGGGCGGTGCCGGTCTCACCGCGGATGTGTCGCACATCCGGCGGGGGATCGGCTGGGGCGTCGCGATGAAGAACCTCATGTACTCGGAAGGGTTCGACGACTACGCCACCGCGCGGTGCCGCTTGGCGGACGGCGTGGCGACACTGAAGTTCGCGACGTCGGAAGTCGGTCAGGGTTTCGTCGTGCTCGCACCACAGATCGCCCGCTCGGTTCTCGGCGTGGACGATGTCGTCCTCGAGCCCATCGACACGTCGATCGGCTCGGCCGGATCAACGTCGGCGTCGCGCCAGACGTGGATGAGCGGCGGCGCGGTCGATGGTGCCTGTCGCCTCGTCCGCGAGCGCCTGTTCGAACATGTCGGCGCGGTTCACGACATCGATCCGGTTCGTCTCGCGATCGATGGTCGTGATGTCGTCGACACGCTGGGTTCGTTGCGCGTGCCAGTTGCAGCGGCGACCGCCGGCGTCGTCTTCGAAGAGACGTTCGAGCATCACCACCGCCCGACCGAGGAGCTCGACGAGAACGGTCACGGCAACTGCCACACAGCGTTCGCCTTCGTCGCGCATCGCGCAGTCGTCGACGTCGACCCGGATCTCGGCCTCGTGAAGGTGGTGCAGATCGCGACGGCACAAGATGTCGGCGTCGCCCTGAATCCGCTGAGCGTGTTGGGTCAGATCGAAGGCGGTATCGCGCAGGGGCTCGGCCTGGCCGTCATGGAGGAGATCATCCTCACGGATGGCAAGGTGCGCAACGCAAGCTTCACCGACTACCTCCTGCCGACGATGCTCGACATGCCGCCGGTGGTCGCGACCCTGATCGAGCACCCCGACCCGATGGCGCCGCTCGGTGCCAAAGGCGTCGGCGAGCCACCATGCATCTCCTCGACGCCGGCGATCGTCGCGGCGATCCGCGATGCGATCGGCCACGATCTCTGCCGGGTGCCGGTGCGGCCCTCGGACATCTGCCTACCCAACGACTAGGTTGGCCGACGTGTCGACAGAGCGCGAAATTCTGACCTGGGAGATGTTCGGAGAAGCATCCAGAGACCTCTCCCAGATGGTTGCCGACGACTACGAGCCCGACATGATCCTGTCGATCGCTCGCGGTGGACTGCTGATCGGCGGCGCGATGGGCTATGCGCTGTCGGTGAAGAACGTCTACACGATGAACGTCGAGTTCTACACCGGCGTCGACGAGCGACTGGAAGTGCCGCGCATCCTTCCGCCCGCACCCGACTTCGTCGATGTCAGCGACGCCCGCATCCTGATCGCCGACGACGTCGCCGATACGGGGCACACACTGCGAAGCGTGCAGCAGTTCTGCGAGGGCAAGGTTGCCGAGGTTCGCACGGCTGTGCTGTACGAGAAGAGCCACTCCGTCGTGCAGTGCGACTACGTCTGGAAGCGCACCGACAAGTGGATCAACTTCCCCTGGAGCGACAAGCCGCCGGTCGCGAAGCGAGCATGGTCAGTCAAGGACGCGTGACGCGGAGCCGGAGCTGCCCGCGCTGATCACGCCGTTGCGGCAGCGAAGCGACGGGCGACGTCGGCCCAGTTGACGACGTTCCAGATCGCCTCGACGTAGTCAGGCTTGCGGTTCTGGTACTGCAGGTAATAGGCGTGCTCCCACGCGTCGATCGCGAGGAGCGGGACGGCGCCGAGCGTCGTGTTCTCGTGGTGATCCTCGAGTTGCTCGACGATCAGTCGACGACCGATGGGCTCCCACGAGAAGATGCCCCAGCCTGACCCTTGGACGAGGTTCGTCGCTTGGGTGAAGTGCGCCTGGAACGCCTCGAACGAACCGAAGTTGTCGTCGATCGCGGCCGCGAGATCGCCGGACGGCTTGCCGCCGCCGTCGGGGGAGAGGTTGGCCCAGTACATCGAGTGCAGCACATGCCCGCCGAGGTTGAACGCCAGCGACTTCTCGAGACCCACGATCGTGTCGTACTTGCCAGCGGCTCGCGCCTCGGCGAGCTTGTCGAGCGCCGTGTTGGCACCCTTCACGTACGCCGCGTGGTGCTTGGTGTGATGGAGCTCGACGATCTGTCCACTGAGGTGCGGCTCCAACGCGCCGTGGTCGTAGGCGAGGTCGGGCAGCATGTATTCAGTCATGTGCGCCACCGTACCCAACGGCCGACGGCACTAACCGTGACGGTCGAGGATCCGCATCGCAGCATTGCGCCCGCTGGCACCCCAGATGCCCGCCCCGGGAAAGGTCGCCGCGCCGGTCAGGTACAAACCTTTCACCGGTGTCTCGTACGAGGTCAGCTCCGGGTTCTTGTTCCGCAGGGCCGCGAGCGGACCGCCGGCAAAGCTCGTCGCGTGACCGTGCGGTAGATGGAAGTCGCGCTCGTAGCGATCCGGAGTCATCGCGCGCCAATCGACCACAGAGTCCATGAACCCGGGCTGCAACTTCGTCGACACCTGTTCGAGCCATCGCGCCGGCTCGGTGCTGTTCGTCCAACCGCCGGCAATCGCGTATGGGGTGTACAGGACCTCGACGCTGAGGACGTGACGACCCTCCGGCGCGAGCGTCGGGTCGAGCGTCGACGGGACGTTGACGAGCATGCCGGGCCGATCGAGGACGCGACCACTCGCCATCATCGAACATCCGTGGTCGATGTCGACGAGCGACGGTGAGATGACGGCAGTCGCACCCAACGGCTGACCGCCGGCCAGCGTCGGCTCGCGATCGACGATTGCGTCGATCTTCGATTCGTACCCGTCGTCGTGCGGGATCGACTTCCAGCGTTGCACGAGCTGCTGCGCCTGCGGCGGGGGGTCCTTCAACCACGCGAGGAACGTGTCGTGCGGGTTGCACGCCGACACGACGACCTTCGCTGTCACTTCGGTCCCGTCCGTGCAGACCATGCCGCGGATCGCATCGCCTTCGCATGTCAGGTGTGCCACCTTGGTGTCGAGCGCCAACGTGCCGCCGGCAGCGAGGAAGGAGCGCCGCAACGTCTCGGGCACCATTCCGCTGCCGCCGACGGGCCGCCCGACCCGGGCTGCATGGCGCAACGCGTACGTCAACGCTCCGAGCCCCGTGCCGGGCAGTTCCGGTGACACGCCCCACACCATCGGCCCGATCACCATCGCCGGTCCGCGCACTGCCTCGGCGGAGAAGAACTGGCGCATGATGTCGGCAGCACTTCGCCGGCTCCACCGCATCAGCGTCGATGCGCCGCGACCCCGTCGGGCGATGATCTTCTTGGTGATGCCTCGTATCGACGGCGGATCGTTCGCGTTGTCGAGGACCATTCGGACCGCTGGCAGCGCGGCCTTCACGTAGCGCCGGTACGCGTCCGCCTCGCTCGGGTACGTCCGTGCGAGCGAGTCGATCGTCTGCTCGACGTCGTTGTAGACGGACCACGACGGACCGCCGTCCCACGAGATGTTGCGCTGCGCCGGATCGACGTCGATGTACTCCAGCCCGTGACCCGCGAGGCCGAGCTCTTCGATGACCGGCGTGGTCCTGAACGTGATGTGGTCGCAGTTGCAGATGTT
>DASWRR010000345.1:0-4553 GCA_036403055.1 Ilumatobacteraceae bacterium
AACGAACTGCTGTCGACGATCCTGCGGGCACCCGTCGACGTGTTGTGGAACGGCGGCATCGGCACCTATGTCAAAGCGTCGACGGAGTCGCATGCCGAGGTCGGCGATCGGGCCAACGACGGTCTCCGCGTCAACGGCTCCGAGTTGCGCTGCCGCATCGTCGGCGAGGGCGGCAACCTCGGTCTCACACAACGCGGGCGAATCGAGTTCGCGCTGAACGGCGGTCTGGTCAACACCGATGCCATCGACAACTCGGCGGGAGTCGACTGCAGCGACCACGAAGTCAACATCAAGATCCTTCTCGGTGCCGTGATGGCCGAGGGCAAGATGACGATCGAGGAGCGCAACGCGTTGCTGCACCAGATGACCGACGAAGTCGGCGAGCTCGTGCTCGACGACAACCGCTCGCAGACGCTGACGCTCGCGATCGCACGCCGCCAGGCACTGCCGATGGTCAACGTCCACGCGCGGTATCTGCACGTGCTCGAGGCAGAGGGCTGGCTCAACCGGTCCCTCGAGTTCTTGCCGACCGACAAGCAGATGGCCGAGCGGCAATCGAGCGGGATGGGTCTCACGACGCCCGAGTTCGCGGTCGTCCTGGCCTACACAAAGAGCGTCAACGTCGCGGAGATGGCCCGTACGAAGTTCCCGGACGATCCCTATCTCGAGCCGGACCTGGTGCGGTACTTCCCGACCCGGCTCCGCGAGCGCTACACGACCGAGATCCTCGAACACCGACTGCGACGCGAGATCATCGCCACCCAAGTCGCGAATCAGATGGTGAACCTGTCGGGAATCTCCTTCGACAACCGCATGACAGAGGACACCGGCGCCGGTGTCGTCGACGTCATGCGGGCGTGGGTCGCGGCTCGCGACATCTTCGGGTTCCCGGCACTGTGGGACGAGATCGAGGCGCTTCCGAACGACGTCAAGCTCGACACGCAGCTCGACATGTTCCTCGAGGCTCGCCGGATGGTGGAGCGCGGCGCGCTGTGGCTGCTGCGCCATCGCAAGCCGCCCATCGACATCCCCGCCGTCGTCGCGGAGTTCCGCCCCGGGATCAGGGAGTTGTCGACGACGCTCGACGGTCATGTCCGCGGCAAGATGCGCGACCAGCTCTTCGCCAACGAAGCGGCGCGCATAACAGCCGGGTGCCCCGACACGATCGCGCAGCAGTCGGTGATCTGGCCGTTGATGCACACCGCGTTCGACGTGATCGACCTCGGCCACCGTCAGAACCTTTCCGTGCACGAAACTGCTGCGCTGTATTGGGAGGTGTTCGACGTACTGGATCTCGGGTGGCTCTGGGACGCGGTCGGCATGCTGCCGCGCAACGACCGATGGCAGACGCAGGCTCGCTCGGCGGTCCGCGACGACCTCATGGGCGCGCTCGCCGCACTCACGGACGACGCGCTCTATGCCGGCGGCGCCCGAGCATGGGCCGACGCGAACGCCGGTGTCGTCGGCCGGGCGACCGCAATGTTCGCCGACATTCGTCGCGCCGATGCCTACGACCTCACCACGCTTTCGGTCGCGCTCCGCCAGCTCCGCAACCTCGCGCTGATCACCCAACGCCCGACGACGGCCTGACCGCCACGACCGGAAGGCATGCGTGCCTCCGCCCCAAATGGTGCGCCGGTAGGGTGGACCACGAATGAGCAGCGGCCCCCGATTCCGATTCGCGCCATCGCCGACCGGGTTCTTCCACGTCGGCGGGGCCCGTACTGCCCTGTTCAACTGGGCGCTCGCGAAGCGCCTCCGCGGGAGGTTCGTGCTGCGGATCGAGGACACCGACGAAGCGCGCAATCGCCCCGAGTGGAC
Source organism: Ilumatobacteraceae bacterium (assembly GCA_036403055.1). Classification (GTDB taxonomy): domain Bacteria; phylum Actinomycetota; class Acidimicrobiia; order Acidimicrobiales; family Ilumatobacteraceae; genus JAENVT01. The sequence continues at coordinate 1,822 of DASWRR010000345.1, forward strand.
CGATGGGATCATCGACGCGCTCGCCTGGATTGGCATCCGCGGCGACGATCCGGTGTTCGAGGGCCCGTACTTCCAAAGTCACTACGCGGATGCGCACCTCCTGGCCGCAGAGCGACTCTTCACTTCGGGCGCGGCGTACTACTGCGATCTCACATCAGAGGAAGTGCAGGAACGCGCGAAAGCGAGCGGACTCAGCGGCTACGACGGCTACTCGCGCGATCGTGGGCTCGGGCCGGCGCCGGGTCGCGTCCTCCGATTCCGTGTTCCCGACGGCGAGACCGTCGTCCACGACCTCGTCCGCGGCGACGTCGTCTTCGACAACTCGACGATCGAAGACTTCGTGTTGCTGCGCGGCAACGGAACCCCGATGTTCCTCCTTGCCAACGTCGTCGACGACATGGAGATGCGGATCTCGCATGTGGTGCGCGCCGAGGAACACCTTCCCAACACGCCGAAGCAGCAGATGTTGTGGGACGCGCTCGGTCAGCGGCCGCCGGTGTGGGCCCATGTTCCGTTGTTGGTCAACGAGCAGCGCAAGAAGTTGTCGAAGCGGCGCGACAAGGTCGCGGTCGAGCAATATCGCGACGAGGGATACCTCGCCGACGCGATGGTCAACTACCTGATGACATTGGGGTGGTCGCCACCCGGCGACGAAGAGATCGTTCCGTGGTCGACGATCGAGGCGACGTTCCGACTCGAGGACGTCAACCATTCGCCGGCGTTCTTCGACATCAAGAAGTTGTCAGCGTTCAACGGTGAGTACATCCGCATGCTGTCGATCGAGGCATTCATCGCGGCGTGTCAGCCGTTCCTGCATTCCGAGGATGTGCCGTGGCCGCCCGAACGATTCGATCCTGCAAAGTTCGCCGCGCTGGCATCGGTGGTGCAGTCGCGCGCGACGACGCTCTCCGAGGTTCCGGGTGTCGTCGATTTCATGTTCCTCGATGATCCGATTCTCGATGAACTGGCATGGGAGAAGACGATGGCGACGCCGGGCGCGAAGGAAGTCCTGAGCGAGACGACGGACGCGTACCGCAACATCGAGCCGTGGGAGGCATCGGTGCTCAAGGAGACGCTCGAGGCGATCGGCGAGCGCCACGGGATGAAGAAGGGCAAGGCGCAAGCGCCGGTCCGAGTCGCGGTCACCGGTCGGGCGGTCGGACCGCCGCTGTTCGAAGCGCTCGAGGTGCTCGGCCGTGATGAAGTCGTCCGCCGTTTGACAACGGTTGGAATGGGGATCGGTACGGCTTGAACGACTTCGATCCTTTGATGGCGGTCACGCCGCCCGGCGGCACCGATGTCGTCGAGGTGCGTGACCCGACACCCGTCGGCGGCACGCGGGTCGTTCGGAAACGGCGTTGGCCGCGCCGCCTTGCGATCGGAGCGATCGCGGTGGTGTTGATGTCGGTCGCCTATTACGGCGTCACGTTGTACCAAGTGCATGCAACCGGCCAAAGCGATCAAGCTCGCGCCGTCGACGCGATCGTAGTGATGGGTGCCGCGCAGTACGACGGACGTCCGTCTCCGCAACTCGCGGCGCGGCTCGATCACGCTGCCGATCTGTGGGCCACCGGGGTCGCGAAGTTGATGGTCGTGACAGGCGGGAACCAGGTGGGGGATCGTTTCACCGAGGCCGAGGCGTCGGCCAACTACTTGATCGACCGCGGCGTTCCGGCCGAAGCCATCCTCGAAGAGGCAACCAGTCACAGCACGTATGCATCGCTCGATCAAGTGGCGGCGATGCTCCACGAGCGCGGCCTCTTCCGTGTGCTGTTGGTGAGCGACCCCTTCCACTCGCTTCGATCGCGGCTGACCGCGCAGGAAGTCGGTCTCGTCGCCTACGTGTCGCCGACGCGCACGAGTCCTGTGCGAGGCAACACGGCGACGGCGCGCGAGATGCAAGAGGCCGCAGGAATCGCAGTCGGTCGCCTCATCTCCTTCAAACGGTTGCTGTCCATCACGGGCTGAATGTCGAGTGTTTCCGATCGCGGTCCGTTGTTAGACTTCGGCTTCCACGGGCTCGCCCGATGGGGAATGGTGTAATTGGTAACACAGCAGTTTCTGGTACTGTTATTCAGGGTTCGAGTCCTTGTTCCCCAGCTCAGACACCACATTCGAGTGAGACACGAGGTCGGCCGACAAGCCGGCCTCTGGTCGTTTTGGCAACGAACACCAGTTGGCACGTACCAGCACCGTTGGTAGTGTGCTTGGGCTACCGGGCCCCATCGTCTAGTGGCCTAGGACACCACCCTCTCAAGGTGGCGGCACGGGTTCGAATCCCGTTGGGGCTGCCAATATGACCTGGTCAACGATAGTAGTTTGTTGACTATTGATGAGTTGCGCGCTGCGTTTGCTACTGGATTGCCCGTAACGTCTCCGCAGAATTCTGTGGGGTGGCGGAAATCAGACACCCGTGAGAGTCGAGTCGATGTTGCAAGAAATCCCGGCAGGCCGCAACGGTGTCGGCGTCGATGAGGTCGCAGTTCGGAGGTGCAGGTCTGCCCGGTGGGTGGACTTCTAGCCGGAAGTCGAGGTGGTTTACGTAGTCGGGCACTCGCACGGTTGACCAGTTCTGGTCGACGTGCTTGGAAGAGGCCGCGGCCAAGATTCAAGGTGGTTGCATCGGATGACAGATTCCCGTGCCCGACGGCGGCGGTTGCACATCAGTTGCGTTGATCGAGTGATCTGGCTGCGGGTCAGCCTGATGACCCAACGACACAGGAGGACCACCA
>DASWRR010000346.1:0-2481 GCA_036403055.1 Ilumatobacteraceae bacterium
CTGATCGAGGAGGATCCCGGGTGACGACCGTCGTCATCACCGGCGCCAATCGTGGTCTCGGCCTCGCCTTGGCCAAGTACTACGCCGACCAAGGAGCGGCCGTGATCGGCGGCTGTCGCAACGCGTCGACGGCCGATGCACTGTTGGAGGCGGGTGCAGAAGTGCATCCGCTCGACACCGGAGTCGGAGAGTCCATCGCGGCGTTCGGACGAGCCGTCGCCGACCGGCCCGTCGACGTGCTGTACAACAACGCCGGCATCGACGCGCGTGCGGTCGGTGCCGATGAGCGGGCTCGCGGAGCGCTCGACCTGACGGAGAAGCAGTTCCGTTCGGTGATGGATGTCAACGTGCTGGGCCCGATGTTGATGGTGCAGGCGCTCGCCGCCAACCTCGCGCTCACGGGCGGCAAGGTCGTCAACGTGTCGTCGCAAGTCGGCTCGATCGAGGTTGCGCAACGCATCGGGAGCGACATCGCCTACACGACGTCGAAGGCCGCGCTCAACATGGTGACGCTCAAGCAGTCTCAGGCGTTGCGGTCGCAAGGGATCACCGTGATCGCCCTGCATCCCGGCTGGCTTCGCACCGACCTGGGGAGTGACCGCGCCGATCTCGACCCAGCCGATGCGGCTGCATCCATCGCCCGAGTCGTCGACGGGTTGGCGCTCGAGCACACCGGCACGTTCCTGCGTTGGGACGGCACCACGCACCCCTGGTGAGATCAGGCGCTGACCGGCGGGCGACGGTGTGACCACGGCTCTGCCGCCTCGAGCGCGGCAGCGACCGTGATCAAGAGGTCGTCTCGGCCGATCGGCGCGACGATTTGAACGCCTCGTGGGAGCCCGTCCGCGGGCCAACCGAGCGGCAGGCTGATGGCCGGCTGACCCGTGACGTTGAACGGGCGGGTGAACACGCTGCCGCGCCCCGATTCGTAGCCCTTGGCGTACTCGCCGAGCAGCGTCGGTGCGGCCGACGTCGTTGGTGTGATCAGCAGATCGAAGTGCTCCCACCACGACTCGGCTTGCTCGGTGTGTTCGAGCAGCAGGCTCTGCGCGGCGAGCACCTGCACTCCGGTGATCGCCCTCCCGGTGGTGACCATCCGCCACGTCGTCGCCTCGAGGTCCGCCTCGTCGAGCGGTCGACCGAGCTTCGCCGACCACGAGTCCAACTCCACTGCGACGTTGACCGCGAGAAGCGTCGACGCGGCCTTCCAGAACGCGGGACTCGCGAGCGGAGACGGGCACGAGATCTCCACACTGCCGCCAAGCGCTTCCACGACCGAGGCGCAGTGCTCGGCGGCGAGCGCGTTCTCGGGGTCGACAGAGCCGCCGGTGAACGCCTGTGTGCACAGGCCGATCCGTAACGGCGGCAGCGGTCGATCGACGAACGGCAGCAGGGAAGTCGAACCCGCGACCGAGATCGCGTCGAGCAACGCGGCGGTGTCGCGGACGGATCTGGTGACGACGCCCTCGCTGTTCATCCGCGTTCGGGCGTCACCCGCCGTGCTCGCGACCACGCGGCCACGCGACGGCTTCAGCCCGACGAGGCCGCAGTGTGCAGAAGGGATGCGGATCGATCCGGAGATGTCGTTGGCGTGGGCCGCGGCGACGAGGCGAGCGGCGACAGCAGCGGCCGAACCGCCCGACGATCCGCCTGGAGTGCGATCGACGTTCCACGGGTTGTGCGTCGGTCCGAACGCCTCGGGCTCGCATGTGCCGACGGAGGCGAGCTCTGGTGTGTTCGTGCGACCGAGCGGGATCAGGCCTGCCGCGCGAAACGCGAGCGCGAGTGGCGCGTCGGTGCTCGCGCAGTAGTCGATGTCTCGAAGGGCGCGCATTCCCATCGTGTACCGCTCGCCGGCTTCACGGCAGCGGTAGTCCTTGAACAAGAACGGCACTCCCCGGAACGGCCCGTCGGGAAGCGGTCCGTCGGCGTCGCGTCGCGCCCGCTCGTACTGCCGATGGACCATGACGTTGAGCTCAGGGTCGAACCGTTCGAGTCGTTCGATGGCGTCCTCGACGAGCTCGCGCGGATGCACGACGTTGGTGCGGACCAGCTCGGCTTGCGCGGTCGCGTCGAGATCAGTGAGGGAAGCGTCCACCGTTGACCAGAATCGTCTGTGCACTGACGAACTTGGAGTCGTCGCCGAGCAAGTAGCAGTAGGTGCCGAGGAGGTCGTCGGGCTCCATCACGCGACCGAGTGGCGTCGCGGTGGGATCGTAGGTGCCGAGAACTGCGGAGCCTTCCGTCGGCGTGAAACCCGGACCGACGCAGTTGACACGGATCTGCTGCGGACCGAGCTCGAACGCCAACGTCTTGGTCATCGAGACGACAGCGCCTTTCGAGGCGACGTAGTGCAGGAAACCCTGCGAACCGTTGAACGCGGTCGTCGACGAGACGTTGACGATCGAGCCACCGTTGGGCATGTGCTTCGACGCCTCGCGTGCGCACAGAAACGTGCCGCGAACGTTGACCGCCATCATC
>DASWRR010000347.1:0-1803 GCA_036403055.1 Ilumatobacteraceae bacterium
CGCCGTTCGACCGGCTGAGCGTCGGCCGGAACGATCGCAAACTGCACCTTCTCGGCGTCGCCCTGCTTCGTGCAGGCACCCGCAGCGTCTCGCGCTTCGCAGTCGCGCTTCGTTGCGACGAGCGTGCTCGGCAGGATCGACGCAACGGACACCGCGGCGACCGAGATGAACCCGATCACCGCGAGCGGTATCGCCCAGATCAGGTGCCGGCGGTTCGGCGCACGTACCTGGGCACGTGTCTCCATTACGATTCGTTCTTGCGTGTCGACCAGGGAACTCACCATCGCTACTGCTTGGATTGCCGTCCTCGCCATTGTGGCACTCGTGGCGGCGGGGTGGCGTAAGCCTGCCAGAGCAACGGCGAATCCGGCGCGCGCCCTGCGACAGCGCCGTGCGCGGATCGGACTCCCGGTGCTCGAGGCGGAAGCACCGCTGCATCGGCGCACCGAATGGTGGCGAAAGGTGTGGGCGCTCGGGGCCGGCAGCACGCTGGCGGTTGTGACCGGGATGATCGTTGCAACGCTCGTCGGGTTCGGTGCCTCGTGGATCGTCATCACGTTGTCGCACATGCTGAAGAGATGACGTCGCCCGATCGGGCGCGTTGGCGAGACATCGCCGTCGCCGGGCACAGCGGCGATGTCGTCGTCGCGCGCAATGCGTTGACGGACGCTGACCCCGTCGCGCGCGAACTCGCGCTCGGAGCAGCATTACGACTCGGCGTGCTCAGCGACGACGATCTTCGAGCTGCGCTCGTCGATTACGATGCGTCGGTGAGGCGCCGCGCCGCGATGCTTGCGGGACAACGCCACGGCATCTCCCTGCGGGACACGCTCGACGACGTCGATGTCACTGTGGTCGAAGCCGCCGCGTGGGCGTGCGGTGAACAGCAGCTGGTCGACGACGATGTGCTCGCGGCGTTGATCCATCTCGGGGTATCGGCGTCCGACGCGTTGGTCCGCGAGGCGAGCGCCGCAGCGCTCGGCGCGATCGGCGACCCTCGCGGCCTCCCGACCATCCTTCATGCGTGCACCGACAAGCCCGCGGTACGACGGCGCGCCGTGCTCGCGCTCGCGCCATTCGAAGGTGACGACGTCGACGCGGCGCTGCACGCCGCGCTCGTCGACCGGGATTGGCAAGTCCGCCAGGCCGCCGAAGACGTCCTGCGGGCAATGAACGACTGAGGACCTTCTCTCACCGAACTCTAGGAATAACTCGGCAACGCCTTTAGAGGGCGTGATCGAAAGTGGCGCGGTGAACATTCAGATGCAACCTCGCCAGTCGCTTGCCATTCTCGGGATCTCGATCACGCTGCTTGCGACGGCGTGTGGATCGAGCAACAACGCATCCGCGCAGGTCGCATCGCTCGGGTCGACAGACGGCACCTCGACGACGACGACATCGCCGGTCAACACGCAAGAGGCGCTGCTGAAATATGCAGGCTGCATGCGTCAGAACGGCGTCGACATGGCCGATCCGACGTTCGACGCCGACGGCAATCCGAACGGCGGTGGATTCGGCCCCGGGTCGGGCATCGATCCGCGATCGACGGAGTTCCAAGCAGCGCAGAAGGTGTGCGGCGATCTGTTGCAAGGAGTGCAGTTCGGTGGGCGTGGAAGGAACCCCATCGACCGCGAGGCGATCCAGAACAGTCTCAACGACTTCACCAAGTGCTTGCGCGACGAAGGTCTTCAGGTCGACGACATCACGTTCGGCCCGCGAGGCGGGGCGAACGGTGGCGGGGCGGGTGGTGCGACCACCGGATCTGCTCCTGCAGGCGCAGCGCAGGGCGGATTCGGCGGACCG
>DASWRR010000348.1:0-3874 GCA_036403055.1 Ilumatobacteraceae bacterium
ACGCGTGGCGATCTTCGTGAAGTACTACCGCGTGATCATCAGCGACCGCAGGGAGTACACCGCTCGGTTGCGCGCGTTCGACCTCGAGCCGTACCGCGAAACACTGCTGAAGGGCGGCCCGGTGTCGAACACCGTCATCGACTTCACCACTGGGAACGGGATCGTGCACTGCATGCCGCCTGGGGAGCTCGGCGGCGACAACTGAGCGACGCGCCGTCAGGCCGGACGCACCCAACCTTGCCCGTCGATGTAACGGCGGATGACGGCTGCGGGGACACCGGCGGCGACGCAGTGGTCCGGTAGCTCCCCGATCACGACGGAGTTCGCTCCGACCGTGACGTGGCGACCGATCTTCGCACCAGGCAGTACAACGGTGCCGAAACCGAGCCACGATCCGGCGCCGATCACGACCGGCTGCTCCGGCATCGTCTGCTGCGAGATCGGGCGCGTGAGGTCGTCGTACCCGTGGTTCTGGTCGGTGATGTAGACGTTGTGACCGGTCCACACGTCGTCGCCGATGTCGATCGACAGATGACCGACGATGCCGCTTCCCTTGCCGATCAGACACCGATCGCCGATGCGCACGACGGAGTCCGTGAGGCATCGCTGCCCAGGGATCATTCCGGCCGAGAGTGTGACCTGCGGACCGATCATCGTGCCGTCGCCGATGTGGATGTACCGCTCGTTGACGATCGCGTTCGCGGGAAAGCAGATGATGCTGTTCTCGCCGAACCTGCCGAAACGGCGGCCCGCCTTGCTGCGCGGCCCGATCGCCCCGAACCACGAGATCTGCTTCCAGATCGCGCGCACCGCGGCGCCGCCGAACTCGAAGGTCGCACCGCGTAGCCGATCTCGCATCGGCGCACGCTATCTGTCCGTGCGATCGACGAATGTGGTTAACATGATCCTTCCGGCCGATGGCGCCGTGCGCGTGCCGTCGGTGATGAGGAGCACTTCTCGAATGTCCAACGTAGGCGACGCTGGGGTATCGGTACTCCGTCACCCGATCGCAAAGGGGTGGCTTGTCCACTGCGTCACGGCAAGTGGCGCCATCTGCGGGATGCTCGGCATCATCGCGGTCTCGGACAAACAGCCCCGCGCCGCGGTGCTGTGGCTGGCCGTCGCGATGGTGCTCGACGGCGTCGACGGGCCCGCAGCCCGGGCATGGAAGGTGTGCGATCACGTCCCGAGGATCGACGGGTACACGCTCGACCTGATCGTCGACTTCGTCACGTGCATCGTGATCCCGGTGATCTTCCTGCACCAGTTCCACATGCTCCCGAACGGCGCCTCGTTGTACATCGGTGCGTTCGTGCTGTTCATGTCGGCGCTGTGGATGTCGCGCACCGATCAGATGACACACGACCACTGGTTCAACGGTTTCCCGTGCGAGTGGAACATGATCGTGCCGACCCTGTACCTGCTCCGCGCGAACCCGTGGTTCACGTCAGCAGCCTGCGTGGCACTTGCGTTGACGCAGTTGACGAACTGGAAGTTCGTGCATCCGATGCAGGTGCGACGGTTCCGTCCACTCACCGTCTCGGTCACTGTGCTGTGGCTCGCAACAGTGCTGTGGATGACCGCCGAATCGCCGCACGACAAGCCGGCGGTCGGTACCGCACTGCTGATCGCGTGCCCGTTGTACATCGTGGGGATCGGCGTCTGGCGCACGGTTGGCCACGGCGCCATCGAGGCAGCCGCCGTCGAAGAGCACATGGCCAGCGCGTAGCGCGCATGCGCCTCGGCCACATCACGGATGTCCCCGGCGTTCTCGTCGGGCATCACCACAGAACTGGGCGAGGATGGCAGACGGGTACGACGGTCGTGTGTGTCGACGGTGGTGCGATCGCCTCGTGCGACGTGCGCGGCGGCGGACCCGGAACGCGTGAGACCGACCTGCTCGATCCGGTCGCGACGATCGAGCGGGTGCAGGCGATCTGCCTTTCGGGTGGCAGTGCGTACGGCCTCGCCGCGGCGCACGGTGTCATGCGCTGGCACGAGGAGCAACACGCCGGGTTTCCGGTCGGCGCAGATCCGAGTCACGTCGTGCCCATCGTGCCCGCGGCCGTGATCTTCGACCTCGGTCGCGGCGGGGTCTTCGCGAACCGTCCGGACGACAGCTTCGGCTACCGGGCGTGTGCGCGAGCACGCACCGGCAACGTCGCGATGGGGTCGGTCGGGGCGGGAGCAGGAGCAGTTGCCGGCGGACTGCAGGGTGGGGTGGGGACCGCGAGCATCGTGCTCGGCGACGGAATGATCGTCGGCGCGCTGGCCGTCGTGAACGCCGCCGGCAAACTGATCGACCCGGCGACAGCGCTGCCTCGCTTTCACGAGGGGCTCCAGCTTCGACGGCCGTCGAGCGCCGAGCGCGCTGCCTTGATCGAGGCCACGCGCCTGCCGCCCGCGTCGCTGAACACGACCATTGGTGTCGTTGCGACCTCCGCGGCGTTGACGAAGTCGGAGTGCCGGAAGATGGCGTCAGTGGCGCACGACGGACTGGCCCGCGCCGTCCGCCCGGTCCACTCGATGTTCGACGGTGACACGATCTTCTGCATGTCGACGATGCGCGCGGAGATCGAATCCGCACGTGGCGCCGGTCTGCGTCGACCCGACACACGACCCGCCATCGTCAACACGCTGCTCGCCGCAGCGGCGGACTGCTTCGCGCTGGCGTGCACCCGAGCCGTCATCGATGCCAGCTCTGTCGGCGGAGCTCCGAGCTACCGGGATCTGTGTCCGAGTGCGTTTCGTTGACGGCGGCTCCATCGTCGTGGACGGCGGCGCGCGCCTAGCCTTTGGAAGCGGCGCGAGGGTCGATAGCTTGGCTGTGGCGTCGGGACACCTCGAGACCCGGTCGAAGGAGGCAGCAGCTTCATGACCCAGGAGACGCACGAACGGCCCAAGGTCACTGTTCCCGAGCTCGCTCGGATGAAGGCCCTCGGCGAGAAGATCTCGATGATCACCGCGTACGACGTGACATTCGCACGGCTCGTCGACCTCGCCGGCGTCGACATGATCCTGGTCGGCGACTCCGTGGGCATGGTCGTCCAGGGCGAGGCGAACACGATCCCGGTGGCGCTCGACGACATGGTGTACCACGTCCGCCTCGTTTCACGAGCGAAGCCGCGGGCGTTGATCGTCGGCGATCTGCCCTTCGGTTCGTACCAGGTCAGCCCGCAGCAGGCGGTGGAGAGCTCCATCCGCCTCATGAAAGAGGGCGCCGAGTGCGTGAAGTTGGAGGGCGGTGTCGTCATGGCCGAGACCATCCAAGCGCTGACGCGTGTCGACATCCCGGTCGTCGGCCACATCGGTCTGACGCCGCAGAGCTTTCATCGGATGGGCGGTCACAAGGTGCAAGGGCGCACCACGGGATTCGAGGCCGGTGGCCGTGAGCGACTGCTGGAGGACGCGCACGCTGTCGAGCAGGCCGGCGCGTGCGCGATGGTGGTCGAAGGCGTCCCGCTGGATCTCGCCGCCGAGATCACCAAGAAGGTGTCGATCCCAACGATCGGGATCGGCGCGGGGCCGTGGTGCGACGGCCAGGTCCTCGTGCTGCACGATGTGCTCGGACTCAGCGATCTCACGTTGAAGTTCACGAAGCAGTACGCCAATCTGCGTACCGCCGCCATCGAAGCGACGGCCGCGTTCGTTCGTGAGGTTCGCGATGGCTCGTGGCCCGACGATGCGCACAGCTTCCACTGACACCCTCGATGCAGATCTGTGATGATCCGTCGTCGATGCACGCGTGGGCGCGGGCACATCGGGTTCGCGGCGAGCGCATCGGATGCGTGCCGACGATGGGCGCACTGCACCGCGGTCACCTCGCGCTGATCGACGAAGCGCGCCGCATCAGCGACGTCGTGGTTGTGTCGAT
>DASWRR010000349.1:0-2681 GCA_036403055.1 Ilumatobacteraceae bacterium
CTCGCCATCGCGATCCCGCTCGCAGCAGCCGCGATCGTGATCATCGTCGGCCACATCGTGCCCCGCGTCGTCGCCGACTTGATTGCGATCGCGGCGACGCTGGCCACCGCAATCGCGTGCGCGATCTCGCTTCACCGTGCGGCACATCGTGACGTCGTGCACTGGTTCGGCGGATGGACGCCGCGCAACGGCTTCGCCCTCGGGATCGATCTCGTCGGGAGCCCGCTGTCGGCCGGCCTCGCCACGTTCGCGGCGTGTGTTGCGCTCGCCGCTGCCGTGATGGCGAGCCGATACCTCGACGTGCACAGCACCTCGTTCCACGCGCTGCTCCTGGTCTTCTGCGCGGCGACGGTGGGGTTCAGCCTGACGGGTGACCTGTTCAACATGTTCGTGTTCTTCGAGTTGATGAGCGTTGCCGCCTACGGACTGACCGCACAGAAGAACGACGAGGCCGGACCGATTCAGGGAGCGCTGAACTTCGCGATCACCAACAGCATCGCCGGGTTCCTGATCCTGTTCGGCATCGCGTTGTTGTACGGCCAGACGCACGCGCTGAACCTCGACCAGATCGGGCGAGCCCTCGCTGCCGGCGCACCGAACGGGTTGGTCGCGGGCGCGCTCACGTTGATCGCGTCAGGGTTGTTGATCAAGGCAGCGGCGGTCCCGTCTCACTTCTGGCTCGCCGACGCGCACGCGGTCGCGCCCGCCGCGGCATGCATCGTGTTCTCCGGCGTGATGGTGCAACTCGGGTTGTACGGCGTCGCACGCGTCTACTGGTCGGCGTTCGAGGGTGCTGTGCCACCGTCGAACGGGCTGCGCGCCGTTCTCGTGTCGGTGGGCGTGCTGACAGCAGTGGTCGGCGCGGTGATGTGCATGAGCCAGCAGCACCTCAAGCGGATGCTCGCCCTGTCGACGGTGAGTCACAGCGGCGTGATGCTGATCGGCGTCGGGTTGCTCGGTGCCAAGGGTCTCGCCGGTGCGGCCATCTACGTGATCGGTCACGGACTGGTGAAGGCATCGCTGTTCGCGTGCACCGGCGTGCTTGTGCACCGCACCGGAAAGGCCGATCGCGAGCACCTGCACGGCCGCTGCCGGGGCATGCCATGGACTGCGACGCTGTGGATGATCGGTGGACTTGGCCTCGCCGGGATGCCGCCATTCGCGATGTACATCGGCAACGGACTGATCGACGAAGCGTCGCATCACGAGGGCGCCGGCTGGTTGCTGCTCGTTGGCGCACTCGCATCGGTGTTGACTGGCGCTGCGGTCATCCGCGCCGGTGCGAACGTGTTCCTCGGGTGGGGTCCGCGCGAGAGCGACCCCACGTCCGCGCGGCATGGCGCCGAACAGCGGCCCGACACGACCGAGGGTCATGACCGCACGCCGGCAACCATGTTCGTGCCAGCGCTCGCGCTGCTGGTTGCCGCTGCGGTCGCCGGGCTGGTGTGGCACCTCGTCGACGCAACCGAAGGCGCCGCCGAGCGGTTCATCGACCGGCCCACGAACGCGGCCGCGGTGCTCGATGGCGCCGTCGGACCACACGTGCAGCACGCCGTCACCGGCGGGCCGCCGGCATCGATGCTCGTGACCGGCCTGTTGACAACGGTGGCCGCACTGATCGTCGCCGTGGTGGGCATCTGGCGCGAGCGGTTGCCGCAGTCGATGCGCGAGCTTGCCGCTCGCGCGTTCATGCCGCCGATCCGCGCAGTGCGCGCGGCGCACAGCGGCCACGTCGGTGACTACGTGGCGTGGATCACGCTGGCAACCGCGGCATTGGGTGGAGCGCTGCTGACGGTCGTCAACCGATGATGCCCTTCGCGCTGACCGAGCGCATGTCTCCTCGCGTCACGTCGCGTGAGTCCGATCCTCACCATTGCGCGACATCGGACTCACACCTCACCTACTGACCGCCGGGTGCCGTCGATCTGGGCGCCAACCTCAGCTCACCGCCGCAGGTCGGCCGACTTCGTTGGCACCCAGATCGGCAAGGCCGACCGATGAAGCCGCGGCGGACCGACCCGTCGACCCCGTTGCGCGTGCACGTCGCGCCGTTCTCATAGAGTGCGTCAACACACGTTCCGACGAGATGGAGACCGCCGAAGATGAACGCGACGAGACCTCCTCTGCCACCCTTCGACGAAACGTCGGCACGGCAGAAGGTGCTCGCCGCGGAGGCCGCGTGGAACACGCGTGACCCGGAACGAGTCGCCGGCGCGTACACCGTTGACTCGGTGTGGCGAAACCGGTCGGAGTTCATCGAGGGACGCGAGGCGATCGTTTCCTTCCTGCGGGCGAAGTGGGAGCGGGAACTCGAGTACGTGCTGCGCAAGGATCTGTGGGCGTTTGCCGGCAACCGCATTGCGGTTCGTTTTCAGTACGAGTGGCACGACATCGGTGGTCAGTGGTTCCGGTCGTACGGCAACGAGAACTGGGAGTTCGACGAGAGCGGCTTCATGCGACGCCGCGAGGCGAGCATCAACGATGTCCCGATCACCGCGGATGAACGACGCATCCTCGGACCGCGTCCCGACGGCGACACCACCGGCTTGCCACTGCGATGAACGCCGCGCCATGACACTGTGCGTCGGCGAGTCCTGCGGGTCTTGCCGGCCGACGGCCGATGGCTGACACCCGCCAACGGCTCGCGGTGCGGGCAGCCTTGCGCAACACCGAGCTCCGTC
>DASWRR010000350.1:0-4267 GCA_036403055.1 Ilumatobacteraceae bacterium
TCACCGGCGCGGGAGCGGTCGTCTCGGTGATGCCCGCTCACATCGAAGAAGGTTTCTTCGGGAAGACGCTCGGTGCGACGGCCACCGAGCGCTCGGTCGACGTGGGCGGCGCGACCGGCTACTGGATCGAGGGATCCCCCCACCAGTTGTTGTTCCAGTTCGGTGAGGAGATCATGCCGGACACGTTGCGGCTGGCAACCAACACGCTGCTGTGGCAGGTCGGCGAGCACGTCTACCGCATCGAGGCAGATACCGACCTCGCGACCGCACTTCGAATTGCCGCGTCGGTGAGATCAGTTCCATAGGCCACGGGGGGCACACACGCGCCTGATCGATCAGGAGGTCGCAGATCTCAGGACATCGGCCGCGGTGTGAATCGCATCCACCGACTTGATCAACGGAAGGTTGACGATCACTTCGTCGACACCAGCGGCGACGATCGCCGCAACGTTCTCGGTCGCCTCGTCGGCGGTTGCGATGATCATCCGATCGCGGACGTCCGGATCGCTCTCGTACTTCAACATCCCTCGAAGGCCGTCACGCTCGCCATCGTTCGGTGAGACGAACAGCGTCGTCATCGCGGTCCGCTTGACGTCGCGAGGATCACGTCCGACCGCTGCACAGTGCTCGTCGAGAATCGCGAGCTTGCGCGTCACCACTCCGGCGGTGCCACTGATGTTGCAGAGATCGGCGAGCTCGGCAACCATTCGCAACGTCTTCTTCTCGCCGCTGCCGCCGATCATGATCGGAACGCGGCGTTGCGGACGCGGGACGACTCGCGCATCCGTGACGCTGTAGTGCGCGCCGCTGTAGGTGAACGTCTCGTTGTCGAACATGCCGCGGCAGATCGTCACCGCTTCGTTCAATCGCTCGAATCGTTCCTTCACCGGTGGAAAGTCCCATCCGTACGCTTCGTGCTCCGTGTCGTACCACGCGGCCCCGATTCCGAGGATCACTCGTCCTCCCGACAGCGCGTCGAGCGTCGCGATCTGCTTGGCGAGATGCGCCGGGTTGCGATACGTGACTCCGGTGACGAGCGTGCCGAGCTCGACTCGCGTCGTCACGGCTGCGAGCGCACCGAGCGTGACGTACCCCTCGAGGATCGACGCCGCGGGCCCACCGAGCGGGGGCAGTTGCAACATGTGATCCATCACCCACAGCGACGAGAAGCCGGCCGCCTCGGCGGCCTCAGCCGTCGCTCGCAGGCGTTGCATGGTGGTCGACGGATCGGCGTCGACGATCCACGAGAAGTCGGGCAGCTGCAATCCGTACGTCGCCATGCGATGAGCCTCCTCGGCCGCTCGTGTGCGAGCAACCTACGCAGCGACGGAACGTCGATGCGAATGGTGGTGTCTGAAGTGCATGTCGACCTCGAGGAAATGCACAGCTGCCGCGTTCGTTCTCGTGCTGACTTCATGCGGTACGACCGCCGCGTCGCGCAGCGACGTCACGACCATTGGAACCGTGGCGCCGCACACCACCGTGGTCGGCGTTCCATCCGCCGAGGCGGCGTTCCCGGCGCGGCTCGCGGTGACATCGAAGGACGGCAAGGTGATGACGTTCTCACCGGGCGACGATGCGGTCGTCACGCCGGGCGTGATGAACCCGACTGGTGACGTCGTCGTCAGCGCTGACGTCTCGAACGGGCGCACCACGATCGAATGGCACCGCGTTCGCAACGACGAGATCTCCGCAGACATCCAGATCGTCGGAGAGTTCCGACCGACGGCGGTTGCCCAGGACGGCAAGCTCGTTGCGTTGATCAGCGCCGCCGGTCACCACACCACGGTCGTACTGGTCACGCCGTCGAAAGGCGAGATCGCCCGATGGACCTTCGACGCGGTCGTCGTGCCGGAGGCGTTCTCGAACGCGTTCCAGCCGGGCGCCGATGCGCCGGTCGGCGTGTTCGTGATCGAATACCTCGCGGCCGACACGTACCGGGTCAGGGTGATCGATACGGCGACGGGCACGCTCGGCCTGCCGTTGAACCTGCGCGACAAGGGCCAGACGGTCGACGAGGTGATGACGGCGGTGAGTCGTACTGCAGTGTTCGAACCGAACAACCAACTGCTGTTCACGCTGTATCAGGACGCGAGCGAGGACGGTCAGAACGTCGGATCGTTCATCCACACCCTCGGCTTGTTCAACGGTGTCTGGTGCCTCGACGTCCCTCGTCAGCTCGGCCTCGCGGATCATCCCGGTGCGCTCGCTGTGTCGCCCGATGGCAGCCGACTGTTCGCGGCCTCGAGCACAGGCGGTGTGGCCGGCTACGCGGTCGCCGACATCACCACGTTCGGACCGCAGATGCCAGTGGCGCGATCCACTACGTCACTGCTTCCATCCGCCGCAGCGGTTGCAGTCGGCGCGTCCGACAACGAGCTCGTCGTTGCCTTGGGAGGATCGATATTCCGTCTGGACCCAGTGACGCTCGCGGTACGCGACTCGTTCACGTGGGACATGTCGGTGCAGGCGTTGACCGTCCTCGACGACTCCCGCATCGTGATCGTCGGGTCGGGCCGGATGACGCTCGTGTCGCCTGACGACCAGCTGCTCGCCGAACGAACGTTGCCGATCGGCGACGCGGACATCACCCGCGTCGCCGTGATCGACTGAACGTTGCTGTCGACTACTCGGTCGGCAGGGTCGGATCCGGCAACTCGGGTGCGCCGGTTGCCGCAAGCTCCACCTCGACCGGGGGCAGGAACCCCTCGACTGCGGTGAACTTGAGCTTCTTCTCACCAGGCTTCTCGGGGTCGTCCTCGGTGTCGACGACGATGATCTCGCCGGCACGGAACTCCTTGTACAGGATCTTCTCGCTGAGGACATCTTCGATCATGCGCTGGATCGCCCGACGCAACGGTCGAGCGCCGAGCTGAGGGTCGTATCCCTTCTCGGCGAGGAGCTCCTTCGCGTTCTGCGTGAGCTCGATGCCGAGACCTTGGCCCTCGAGCTGACCGGTGAGGCGTTTGGTCATGAGGTCGACCATCTCCATCACTTCCTCGCGTGCGAGCTCGTGGAAGACGATCACCTCGTCGATGCGGTTCAGGAACTCGGGGCGGAAGTGCGTCTTCAGCGCTTCGTTGACCTTGTCCTTCATCCGCTCGTAGCTCATCGCCGAGTCGACCTTGGTGAAACCGACGTTGGCCTTGCGCAGATCGGCGGTACCGAGGTTGCTGGTCATGATCAGCACGGTGTTGCGGAAGTCGACGGTGCGGCCCTGACTGTCGGTCAGGCGACCTTCCTCCAAGATCTGCAGCAGCGTGTTGAACACATCCGGGTGCGCCTTCTCGATCTCGTCGAAGAGCACGACGCTGAACGGCTTGCGCCGCACTGCCTCGGTGAGCTGGCCGCCTTCTTCGTAGCCGACGTACCCAGGAGGAGCACCGACCAGGCGACTGACCGTGTGCTTCTCCATGTACTCGCTCATGTCGAGCGCGATCAGCGAGTTCTCGTCGCCGAACAGGAACTCGGCGAGCGTCTTGGCGAGCTCGGTCTTGCCGACGCCAGTCGGCCCGAGGAAGATGAACGAACCACTCGGGCGCTTCGGGTCCTTCAACCCGGCACGGGTGCGTCGTACGCTCTGGCTGACGGCCTTGATGGCGTTCTCCTGGCCGATGATCCGCTTGTGCAGCTCGGCCTCCATGTTGAGCAGCTTCGCGGTCTCTTCCTCGGTCAGCTTGTAGACCGGGATGCCCGTCCAGATGCTGAGCACCTCGGCAATGGCTTCCTCGTCGACCTCGTCGAACAGGTCGACACCGCTGGCCTTGACCTCAGCCTCTTTGATGCTCTTCTCGTCGAGCAGCGACTTCTCCTGATCGCGAAGGCGACCGGCTTCTTCGAACTGCTGCTCCTCGACGGCCCGCTTCTTCGACTCCTGCACCTCGGTGAGCTTGCGCTCGATCTCCTTGAGATCGGGGGGCGTACCCATCCGCTTGATGCGAAGGCGGCTGCCGGCCTCGTCGATGAGGTCGATCGCCTTGTCGGGAAGATGACGGTCGCTGATGTAGCGGTCGGCGAGGTTCGCCGCGGCGACGATGGCCTGGTCGGTGATCGTGACCCTGTGGTGCGCCTCGTACTTCTCGCGCACACCCTTCAGGATCTCGATCGTGTGAGCGAGCGTCGGCTCCTCGACACGGACCGGCTGGAAACGACGCTCGAGTGCTGCGTCCTTCTCGAGGTGCTTGCGATACTCGTCGAGAGTCGTCGCCCCGATGGTCTGCAGTTCACCGCGAGCGAGCATCGGCTTGAGGATCGATGCAGCGTCGAT
>DASWRR010000351.1:0-7522 GCA_036403055.1 Ilumatobacteraceae bacterium
CTCGCTGTGCGACCGGGTCGGCGTGATGTACGCCGGAAAGATCGTCGAGGAAGGGCCGAGCGACCAGGTCTTCGACAACCCGCAGCACCCCTACACCGTGGGACTGCTGCGATCGCTGCCGCGGCACGGCATCCGCAAGACGGACAGGGCGCTGACGACGATTCCTGGGATCTTGCCGCTGATCGGCAGCGATCTGCCGACGTGCGTGTTCGTCGACCGTTGTCCGCTCGCCGACGAAACGTGCCGCGACGTCGTGCCCCCCGTCGTGCCGGTGGGCGTCGAGGGGCTTCGCTGGACACGTTGTCATCACCCCGACCGGATCCCCGACCTCATCGAAGCGCTGCCGGACGCGCCGATCGGGATCCTCGCCCCCTCCGACGCCAACCCCGAGGTCCTCGAGCTCACCAACCTTTCGAAGACGTTCAAGCAACGCGGATCCGACGTGCCGGCACTCGTCGACGTCGATCTACAACTCGCTGAAGGCGAGACGCTCGGCATCGTCGGCGAATCGGGTTCGGGCAAGTCCACTCTGGCGAAGACGATCCTCGGCATCGAGTCGGCCGATCAGGGCGGCACCGTCGCACTCGACGGCAACACGGTTGCGCCGAACACCTCGTCGCGCAGCACCGGCGACAAGCGTGCGATGCAGATGGTGTTCCAGAATCCCGACTCCGCGCTCAACCGCAGCTGGTCCGTTCGGCGCATCCTGATGCGCAGCGTCGAAAAGCTGACCGGCATCAAGGGTGACGAAGCCAACAAGCGCGTCGAGGCGCTCGCGGCGCACCTGCGGCTGACCCCACGCCACCTCGATCTCAAGCCGCGCCAACTGTCGGGTGGTCTGAAGCAGCGCGTTGCCATCGCCCGCGCCTTTGCCGGTGATCCGCGCATCGTCGTGTGCGACGAACCGACCAGCGCGTTGGACGTCTCCGTGCAGGCGGCCATCCTCAACCTGCTTGCCGACCTGCAGGCGGAGGAGAAGACGAGCTACGTCTTCATCACCCACGACATGGGTGTCGTGCGCTACCTGGCTGACCGCATCGCGGTGATGTACCTCGGTCGAATCCAAGAGGTCGGGCCGACGGACAACGTGTTCAACGGGCCGAACCACCCGTACACCGAGGCATTGCTGTCAGCGATCCCCAGCGTCGACGGCGAGGTCACGTCGCGCATCCGTCTCGAAGGTGAGATCCCTTCGCCCGCCAACCCACCGTCGGGTTGCGTGTTCCACCCACGGTGCCCGCGTGTGATCCACGGGGTCTGCGAAGTGACAGAGCCGCCGTTGTTGGAAGTGGAGCCCGGCCACGCAATGCGCTGCCACATCCCGATCGACGAGTTGCGGCGCCTCCAGAGCAAGACCTGACTCGGACTGCGGCGCGGCTCAGTCGCCGACGAAGCGATCGACGGTGGTGTCGCGTCGCGCGGTGTGCCAGCGGTGACAACCAGCTTCGTGGAACCAACGCTCGACCTCGACGCCGTCCGCGTTGGTGAACATCCACACCCGATCGAGATCGCGTTGGAAGTCGTCGACGAGGTTCGCCGGTGGCTGCGGAAGCTCGCCGCCGAAGCGGAACTCTTCGACTGGTCGCGGTCCGCAGTTTGGACAGGTGATCGTCAACATCAGCGTGTCCCCGTCGAACCTTGATCGGCCATCGGATGGTCAGCGGCGAAACGCGACAGCGCGAACGGCGCGATCAACTTCGGTGTGCACCCGGTTGCGATCAGCTCCGCCATCTGCTCGCCACCCGCCGGGATGCCCTTGAACCCCCACGTGCCCCAGCCGGTGGTGATCACGAATCCGTCCACGCCGGTGAATCCCATGATCGGCGAGAAGTCGGCCGAGATGTCGCAACGCCCTGTCCACTGCCGGAGGATCTTGAGGTTGCGCACGAACGGCAGCAGGAACGCCATCTTCAACGAACACGATTGCAGGAACTGGAACGACGATTGCCGCGAGTAGCTCGACTCGCGTTCGAACTCGTGACCGATCAGCATCTGTCCACGCGCTGTCTGCGAGACGTAGCACAACAGATCCGTCGACGACACGATCGGGCCGAGGCCCTGCGCGTACCCGTTGGTGACGAAGGCCTGCAGTGGATGCGTACGAACGGGCAGACGGAGGCCGGCATGCGCTGCAATGGTCGACACGTCGCCGCCGACGGCACTCATCACTGTGCCTGCTGCGATGTCGCCGCGTGAGGTCTTGACGCCGACGACACGGTCGCCGTCGCGTAGGAGACCGGTGACGCGCGTGCCTTGCAGCACGTGAACGCCGCGTCGCATCGCGCCCTGCGCGTATGCCCACACGACCCGGTCGTGTCGCGCCGTCGAGCCGGGCACGTGATACGAGGCGCCGAGCACCGGATATCGACCGCCGCCGGTGAGGTCGATCTGCGGGCACAGTCGCTTGATCTCGATCGGATCGACGAGCACCGTTTCGACGCCGCATGCGTTGTTGAGCTGCACACGGGAGCGTTCGGCGCGCATTCCCGTCTCCGTGTGGGCCATCCAGATCAGACCCTTGTTGGCGTGCATGATCCAGCAACCGGTTTCGTCCTCGAGATCGCGGTAGAGCTCCACGCTGTGGTTGTAGAACCGAATGGACTCGGGTATGCCGTAGTTGGCGCGGATGATCGTCGTGTTGCGACCGGAGTTGCCGGACCCGATGTAGTCGGCCTCGATCACGGCGACGTTGGTGATGCCATGCCGCGTCGCCAGGTAGTACGCCGTCGCGAGCCCATGGCCGCCGCCGCCGATGATCACGACGTCGTAGCTCGGCTTCGGTTCGTGCCACGTGAGCTCCAGGAGCGTCTCGACGAACTCGTTCACCCGAGCCGCTCCGTCAATTCGTGCGCCAGACCGGCCGAGACGATCAGCAGCACATCGTCAGAGGTCACCATGATCTTCGCGGGGACGCCGGCGATCAACCCTTGCCCGAGCCGACCCGCTTCCGGCAGCGGCCATTCGATGTGGTGCATCACGGCCTCGAATTCGGCGGGGGTCAGCCGCCAGTGCACGAAGGCGTGTTCCGGTTCGATGATCGCGTACGGATCGTCGACGGTGAGGGTGGCCGCGCCTGCGACGATCGCGTCGTCGGGGGCGATCCGCAGCATCGTCGCACCCGACGGAACCGTCGCGGCATCGAGTGCCGCCGGCTTGGCGACGACGCGCACGCCGTGGAGCATCTCAGGCGCGCGCACGGGCGCCCTTCGGGTCGTAGAACGGAGTGCTCGTGACACGCGCTTCGCGGCCGTCGATGGTCACTGTGTCGGCGAAGGGTGTGTGCTTCTGCCAGCCGAGCATCACCGTCGTACCGAGGCCAGGAGACCGGAAGCTCGAGGTGACGTGGCCGACGATGTCGTCTCCGACCCAGATGGGCGCCCCCTCGATCGGTGCCGGACCTGGCATCGTCAGCCCGAACAGATGACGATGATCGTCGAGGTGCTCCGTTCGCAGCAGCGCGGTGCGCCCGATGAAATCGGCCTTGTCGAGCTTGACCGCCCATTCCATGTCGAGCCGTCGGGGCGTCGAGTCCATCTCGGTGTCCATGCCGACGATGACGTGGCCCTTCTCCAGTCGCAACGCGAACAGGGCCTGCAAACCGTGCGGCCGAATTCCGAGGTCGCGGCCTGCTTCCATCAGCGCTTGCCACAGCTCGACGGAATGGGTGCGCGGATGGTGGAGCTCGAAGCTCGCCTCGCCGGTGAACGACAGACGCAGTACGTGACACGGAACCCCGGCGACGTCGGTGTGCACATGTTGCAGAAAGCGTGGCGGATCGTCGAGCCCGACGCGGGCCAAGAGCTGTGCTGCCAGCGGCCCGGTGACGTTGATCGCGCCGAGTGCCAACGTGCGATCGAGGATGTGCACGTCGAGATCCCACGTCTCGATCCAGTCGCGAATCCACGCCTCGGCGAAGGACGCGCCTCCGGAGGTGAACGTCAGTACGAACCGGTCGTTGCCGCCGTCCGCCACCGCTTCTCGGCACACCATTCCGTCGTCGATGAGATGGCCGCGCTCGTTCAGCAGCAGCACGTAGCGGCTACGGCCCGGGCGGATGTCGTGAATCGTCGTCGGGTAGATCCGCTCCAACGCCTCGACGACGTCAGGTCCTGTGACGATCATCTTGCCGAGCGTCGAGACGTCGCCGATCGACACGCCCTCGCGAACCGCCCAGTACTCATCGAGGAAGTTGCCGTAGTTCCACGGCCGCCACCATCCGCCGAAGCGGTCCATCCGGGCACCGAGCGAGATGTGCTCATCGTGCAGTGCGGTTCGTCGGAACGGGTCAAGATGCATGTCGGCGGCAGCCTCACTGATGGTCAGCTGACGCGAGGCGGGACGGCCGGTGAAGGGCGCCGCCGGTTGCCCCGACTTCGCGGTGACGAACGCACGGAGGTGTGGCATGCATGCGCTGCCCTGGCATGTTCCCGTGCCGCACAGCGAGGCGCGCTTGACGAGCTCGATGTGCTGGAACCCCTTGTCCCACACCATCTGGAGATCGTCGACCGTGACCTTGGAGCACGGGCACACCGTCCCCGAAGTCGGGCACGCGGGCATCTCGAACGGTTCGGCCGCCGGGCCGACGGTGTGCACGTGCGGGTCCGAGACCATCCGGGCGAGCAGGTCGCGTGGCGCGGTTCGCTGCGACGAGACGATCAACGCATCGCACGGCGTCGTGCGTCCATCGGCGGTGACGACACCGCTGACAGTTCCGTCGTCGCCGGTGATGCCTCGAAGATCGTCGAGATCGACGGTCGCGACCGCGCCGAGGTCGACGCCCGCAGCGCGCAGCTGCTCCGCGGCCCGAGCTGTGTAGATCCCGCTGAGCATGTTGCCGTCGCACACGGGGTGCAGCTCTGCTGCGCCAGTCGCGAGCACGACATCGTGAGCGTGCACGTGCAGCATCTCGCCGGTCGCGAGCCGAACGACGACGAGCGGGCCGGGGTACACGCCGACCACGTCGTGTCCGAGATCTCCGGCGAGCACCGTCACGTTGCGACCCTGATCGCGTGCGGCCGCGGCAGCCGCAGTACCCGATGCACCGGCGCCGATCACGACGAGATCCGCACGTTCGCGACGCAGGGTCGTCGGCGCATGGCTCGGCGACGCGACCGGGTCGATCGGTGGCTCCAGCCGCAGCGGCGGACCGCCGACCGCCGGATGACGGGTGACGCGCACACCGGGCCGTGCCGGCGTGAGGCAGGTGCGAGTGAACGCGATGCCGTCGATCTCGGCGGAGCAGTTGCCACAATCGCCGGCGAGGCACAACGTCCCTCCGTGCTGCGGATGCTGGCGCGCCCGCACGATCGCAACGGCCACAGAATCGCCGTCGACGTACTCGATCGGTTCGTCGTCGACCACGATGCGCATGCTCGGCCGACTGTAGCGAATCACCGATTCACGGCACGACTGTTCTGTGAATGAATTCGGGACGGCGTGCGAAACTACGCCGATGAACGCCGACGGCTCTCGAATCGCACTCATCACCGGCTCGGGAAGCGGCATCGGCCGGGCGGTCGCTGTTGGGCTCGCGCTCGACGGTTTCGAGGTGGTGCTCGCCGGTCGGCGTGCCGACGCGTTGGAAGAGACCGCGGCGTCGATCGACGGTTCATGCCTGATCCACTCGACTGACGTCCGCGATGTCGCGAGCGTTGACGCGCTGTTCGCGGCAATCGAGGCGCGCCTCGGCCGGTTGGATCTGTTGTTCAACAACGCCGGAGTCGGGTCGCCGGCCGTTCCGCTCGACGAACTGTCACTGGAGCACTGGAAGCGTGCGGTCGACACGAACCTCACCGGCTCGTTCCTGTGTGCACAACGCGCGATCGGGATGATGAAGCGTCAGCAACCCGGCGGTGGTCGCATCATCAACAACGGTTCCATCTCGGCCCACACACCGCGCCCGAACTCCGCTCCCTACACCGCGACGAAGCACGCGATCACCGGTCTGACGAAGTCGATCGCGCTCGACGGACGCGAGTTCGGCATCACCTGTGGTCAGATCGACATCGGCAACGCCGCGTCCCCGATGACGGCGCGCATGGCAGAAGGCGTGCCGCAGCCCGACGGCAGTCGCCGTCCCGAGCCGGTGATGGATGTCGAGGACGCCGCTCGCGCTGTGCGGTACATGGCCAGCCTTCCGCCGGACTCGAACGTGCTGTTCATGACAGTGATGGCCGCCGGCATGCCCTTCGCCGGCCGCGGTTGAAAAGCTCGACTGTCAGCCTGCGCAGCGGACGCAGGTGACGACGCCCGGAAGGGCGAGCAACCGATCGATCCCGACCGACCCGCCGCACACGGCACACACGTCCGCCAATCCCGCATCCACACGAGCGACGGCGACGTCAAGGGCGACGAGGTCGTCGCGAGCCTGATCCAACAGTGCCGAGACCTGGGCGCGTTCGTACGCGATCGTTGTGCCCTCGGGGTCGTGCTCGTCGTCCGTGGAGGTGAGCTCCGCAGCGTCGACGATGCTCGTGAAGCTGCGCTCGAGGTTCGCGATCTGATCGCGCACGCGGTCGCGTTCGACCGCAATGGCCTCACGAAGGCGTCGTTCGTCGGATTCGTCCACTGACCGACGCTCAGGACTCGAGCGCGGTCACGACGTGCGCGCGGATCTCGCCATCGACATCGGTGTCGCCGAAACGATCGCGGACCACATCGGCGGCAACGGAGGTCGCCTCCTCCAACCGGCCCGGCCCGCGCGACTCGATCTCACCGCGCAGCGGGCTGCCTTGGCAGAAGCCGATTGCAGGAAAGGTGCACGATGCCGCACGACTTCGTGCTGCGACGGAGTCCACTGTCGACGACTCCGAGAACCCCGCGGCGAGGACGTCTCGACGAATGCGATCGGTGTCGTGATACGCATACGGCGTTCGAACGAGGAAGCGCGGCGGGTCCTCCGGAAACAGAGTGCCGACGCCGTCGGTCACGGCCAGGGCGAACTCGTTGCGTTCGATCCGATCCCAGACGTTGAAGATCGCTGCGCCGCCGGGCCGTAGCACACGACGCATCTCCGAGTACGCAGCGACCCGGTCGGGAAAGAACATCGCGCCGAACTGGCAGATCACGACATCGAACGACCGATCCGGGAACGGCAGATCCATTGCGTCGGCCTGGCGCCACGTCACCGGCCTCGCCGTACCGAGCGCGGCGGCGTGATCGATCATCGGCTGGTTGAGGTCGGTCGCAGTGATGGCGCTCGACTGAGGCAGGGCCGAGGCAACGGCACGCGTCACCACGCCCGTTCCCGCGGCGATCTCCAAGATTGCGTCGGGGGCACGCGCCGACACTCGGGCGGCGAGATCGTCGGCGTACGGCTGGAAGATGAGTGGAACGAGATATCGCTCGTACAGCTCGGGAATCGATCCGGTGAACACGAGGTCGGCATCGCGGTGACTCGACATGCGCCAAGGATCGCACATGTCGATCCGACTGGTGATCCGAAGGGGGTGCGCGCAACGAACCTTGCGTACGTCGTTCATCACAAGGAGAGTCATGAGCAACCTTCCAACCGTGCAAGCCA
>DASWRR010000352.1:0-3752 GCA_036403055.1 Ilumatobacteraceae bacterium
CTCATTCCTCCAGGGACTTCGCTTGAACTACATTGACGTTTGTCGATGCAGTACCGTACCAACCATATCGATGATTGTCAATGCAGTTCTATGTATGTTGGATAGGGTGTGAACTCATGGCTCGTCCGAAGATCGCTGTCCTCGACCCAATCGCGTGCTGTGCACCCGTGCGCGCCGACGTCCTCGACGAGTCGCAGGCAGAGCTCTTGGCCGCATCGTTCGCGGCGTTGGCCGACCCGATCAGGCTGCGATTGCTGAGCTACATCGCGGCGTGCGGCGAGGACGAGGTGTGCGCCTGCAACCTCGTCGAGCCGTCGGGACGATCACAGCCGACGGTCAGCCATCACATGAAGATCCTCGTCGATGCCGGCCTGATCGAGCGCGAGAAGCGCGGGCTGTGGGTCTGGTACCGCCTCGTTCCCGCACGCCTCGACGCATTGCGATCCGTTCTCGGCTGACTCGGGCCATCCGCCGTTGTCCAGGCGGTAACATCGGGCCGCGAAACGTGAAATCGGTCCCGTGAGGCCGATACGTGGAAGGACGCAATGCCGCCAACGACCGGCCCACGGGCAGACTCTGGCCCCCGAGAGGTCCTGAGTGCCGACGACGTGCGCCGTGCCCTCACCCGCATCGCCCACGAGATCGTCGAGCGCAATCACGGCACCGACGGCATCGTGCTGGTCGGTCTTCAACGCGGCGGTGTGTGGATCGCCGATGCGCTCGCGCAAGTGCTCGCCGGAATCGGCTCGCCGGTGCCGGTCGGTTCCCTGGACGTCAGCTTTCATCGCGACGACGTCGGTCTCCGACCGATCGTGCCGGGGCACGTCACGTCGATTCCCGGGTCACTCGAAGGTTCGACCGTCGTTCTGGTGGACGACGTCTTGTTCACCGGTCGAACGGTGAGGGCCGCGCTCGAGGCGCTCAACGACTACGGACGGCCGCGCGCTGTGCAGCTCGCCGTCATCGTCGATCGCGGACATCGCCAACTGCCCATCCGCCCCGATTACGTCGGGAAGAACTTGCCGACGTCCGGCGACGAGGATGTCCGCGTCAGCGCGGACGGCGTGGTGATCGCATGAAGCACCTCTTGTCGATGAGCGATCTCTCGGCGACCGACATCCACGGTCTGCTGGAGCTCACGGACCACATGGTCGAGATCTCACAGCGGCCGATCCCGAAGGTTCCCGCGTTGCGCGGCAAGAACGTCGTCAGTCTGTTCTTCGAGGACTCGACGCGGACGCGCACGAGTTTCGACACCGCAGCGAAGCGGCTCAGCGCGGACACGATGAACTTCGCCGTGTCGTCGAGCAGCGTCAACAAGGGTGAGAGCTTGCGCGACACCATCGAGACGATCGCTGCGATGGGTGTCGACGCGTTCATCGTGCGACACAAATCGAGCGGCGCGCCGCAGGCCATCACTCGTTGGACGAACGCGAGCATCGTCAACGCCGGCGACGGTTGGCATCAGCATCCGACGCAGGCCCTGCTCGACTGCTACACGATCCGGACGAACCTGAATCGGCGAAACGGCTTCGACGGCCTTCGCATCGCGATCGTCGGCGACATCAAGCACAGCCGCGTGGCCCGCAGCAACGTGCAGGCGTTCACCGCGCTCGGCGCGAACGTCACGGTTGTGGCACCGCCGACGCTCCTGCCTCCGACCCTCGAAGGGTGGGCCGTCGACGTCTCGCACGATCTCGATTCCGTCCTTCCCGATCTCGACGTGCTGTACCTCCTGCGGGTGCAGCGCGAGCGAATGGACGACGCGTTGCTCCCCAGCTTGCGCGAGTACTCATCGATGTACGGCCTGACGTCGGCGCGGGCGGCGCGCTTGCCGGCCCACGCACTCGTGATGCACCCAGGCCCGATGAACCGCGGCGTCGAGATGGTCGTCGATCCGAGTGAGCTCGCCGGCTCGGTGATCCTGGATCAGGTCACCAATGGAGTCGCGGTTCGGATGGCCGTGTTGTTCCACCTGTTGGGTTCCGGCAACGACTTGAAGGGCGACGCAGCATGACGCGCATCGTGATTCGCGGCGGCATCGTCATCGACCAGACCGGCGAGCGCCGCGCCG
Organism: Ilumatobacteraceae bacterium; assembly: GCA_036403055.1. Classification (GTDB taxonomy): domain Bacteria; phylum Actinomycetota; class Acidimicrobiia; order Acidimicrobiales; family Ilumatobacteraceae; genus JAENVT01. Next base: position 2,075 of record DASWRR010000352.1, read on the forward strand.
AGGTGGCCTTCGAGGACGGTCGTATCACCGAGGTCAGTCCATCGCTGTCGGCCGACGACGTCCTCGACGCGTCGGGCTGCATCGTGGCCCCCGGCTTCGTCGATCTGCACGTCCATCTGCGCGAGCCGGGGCGCGAAGAAGCCGAGACGATCGAGACGGGCAGCCGGGCAGCAGCGCTCGGCGGCTTCACCGCCATCGTCGCGATGCCGAACACCGAGCCGGCACAGGATTCGCTCTCCGTGATCGAGTTCGTTCGCGCTCAGGCGCGACGCGCCGGACTGTGCGACGTTCACCCGGCGGGCTGCATCACAATGAACCGCGAAGGTCTGGTGCTCGCTCCGTTCGGTGAACTTGCCGCCGCGGGCGTGCGACTGTTCACCGATGATGGCAACGGTGTGCAGGATGTGCTGCTCATGCGCCGCGCGCTGGAGTATGCCCGGGCACTCGACATCACGCTCGCGCAGCACTGCGAGATCACGTCGTTGACGAAGGGCGCCGTGATGCACGAAGGCTCGTGCTGCAGCCACCTCGGGCTACCCGGCTGGCCGGCGATCGCCGAGGAGCTGATGGTCCACCGCGACATCGAACTGTCGCGGCTCACGGGCGCGCCGATCCACCTGCTGCACCTGTCGACTGCGCACAGCGTCGCGCTCGTTCGCGACGCGAAGTCGGACGGTCTTCGCGTGACTGCCGAAGCTGCGCCGCACCATTTCACGCTCACCGACGAAATGCTGACCAGCTACGACGCCGTGTACAAAGTCAATCCCCCGCTTCGGACCGCTGCCGACATCGCGGCCATCAAGGCGGGCCTCGCCGATGGAACGATCGACGCGATCGCGACCGATCACGCGCCGCACCCGCCGGAGTCGAAGGAGGCCCCGCTCGACCAGGCGCCACCCGGGATGCTCGGCCTCGAGACCGCGCTCGGACTGGCGATCTCGGAACTCGACATGCCGCTGGCCGACGTCATCGCGGCACTGAGCTGGAAGCCGGCGAAGATCGCCCGCATCGACGATCGCCATGGACGGCCGATCGCCTCAGGCGAGCCGGCGAACCTCGTCGTCTTCGATCCGACCGAGGAGTGGACCGTCGTCCCGGCGCGCCTCGCGAGCAAGAGCCGGAACACGCCCTACGCCGGGCGCACGCTGCGCGGCAAGGTGCGCCACACGATCCTCGCCGGTGAACCGGTGGTGGTCGACGCCCGCGCCCGACGCTGAACCGCGTGTGACGCTGCGCGGGGCGCAGCGGGTCAGGGTCGGGTGAGGATCTCAGGGCCGTGGTTGGTCACGACGACCGTGTGCTCGGTGTGCGCGGCGAGTGACCCGTCGGAGGTGACGACTGTCCAGTCGTCGTCGAGGACCATCACGTCGTCGCGTCCGCCGGCGATCAGCATCGGCTCGATTGCGAGGACGACACCGGGCTCGAGCCGCGGGCCCTTGCCGCGGCGGCCACGGTTCTCCACGTCCGGTTCCTCGTGCATCGCTCGACCGATGCCGTGACCGCAGTAGTCGCGCGGGCTGCCGTACCCAGCTTCGGTGACGACCGACTCGACAGCGGCGCCGATGTCGCCGAGATGTCCACCGGGATGCATCGCTGCGACCGCCGCGGCGAGAGCGCGATCTGCGGTGTCGATCAGCCGTTGCGCGCCGGCGTCGATCGTGCCGATGCCCATGGTGAA
>DASWRR010000353.1:0-10007 GCA_036403055.1 Ilumatobacteraceae bacterium
CATGGCGAATCGGTGAGGTCGGCCAAGGCTTCCCCATCGCGATGCACACCCTGGATCGGTCGCGACCGACGATCGGTGCACAGGCTGTCGGCATCGCCCAAGGTGCACTCGACTTTGCAGTGGGGTACATGAAAGAGCGAACGACGTTCGGCCGTCCGTTGTCGGAGAACCAGGGTTTGCAATGGATGGCCGCCGACTGCGCGATGCGGATCGAGGCGGCGCGCGCGTTGGTGTACCGCGCCTGCGCGATGGTCGACGATGGTGATCCGACCGGAGAGCTCGGAATGGCGGGCGCGATGGCGAAGTGCTTTGCCGGCGATGTCGCGATGCAAGTGACGACCGACTGCGTGCAGTTCCTCGGCGGCTACGGCTACACGACGGACTTCCCGGTCGAACGGATGATGCGAGACGCCAAGATCACCCAGATCTACGAAGGCACGAACCAGATCCAACGCATGGTGATCTCGAAGAAGCTGTTCCGCTAGGCCGCCCGGACGACCAATTCGGTCAATCGGGCAGCCCCAGAAGGCTACGTACCGTTCCGTCGCTTCCCGGTTCAAGCGGGAGGGGTCTCCGGGAGTGCTCAGGCAGTTCCTGCCGGCCACTGCGGACACGTCTTTTCGTACGTGCCGCCGATGTACAGGTCCCACTCCGACGGCGAAAGGTTCCGGCCGGCCAGTTCACATGCTCGCGGGCCCCACGTCGATGGGTCGAGGTTCCACACCACGACGTGTCCATCGTTCTGCGAGCCGGTGATCATCTGCTCCGACCCGTATGCGATCAGCGAGTCGGCGTATCCGTCGTGAGCTTGCATCGGCGGACCAACTGAACGATGTGTCGTCGAGTCCCAGAGCCGAAGTGCACCATCGCGGCTGAGCGAGACGATCCACTTCATGTCCGTGGTGAAGCTTGCGGCCTGTAGGGCAGTCCCTCCGGCTACGAGTGGCGCTCCGATCGGTTTACCGGTCGTTGCGTCGACGACGAAGAGGTCGCCCGACTCGGACGGCACCAGGAGCAGACGTCCGTCCGGCGACAACGTCGAGCGGCGCAGCGAGAACCCCAACGGCACCAAGGGAACCTCGGCCGACAGTGTCCAGGTCGACGTGTCGAACACTCGCAGTGTTCCATCCTGTCCACCGGTGAACAATCGCTTGCCGTCCGCGGTCCAGACCACCGTGCCCAGTACGAGCGGAACGGTGTCGACGTCGAGTGGACCGGCGATCACCTTGCCGGTTTTGGCCTCGTAGACGCCCAGCCGACCGTCCAGAAAGCCGACGGCGAGCGATTTCCCGTCCGGACTGAAGGACAGCGTTGCGACTGGGGCATCGTCGGTGTTGACAGTCGCGACGTCGGACAGATCCGAGAACGACAGCACGTCGATCTGAGTGTGCGTCCCGTCGTCGGTGGCGACTGCGAGTAGACCGGTCGTCGGAGCCGACGCGAGGCTCTCGGTGAAGTCGACGTCGCGCACCTGAAGTTCTGAACCGGGATCCGACACAGGGCTCAGCCGCAGGTGCTTGCCGAACGCCGTGACGACCTTGTCGTCGGCCACGGCGACGCCGCTGACGCTGTCGAGATGATTGGTCGTCGACCCGATCGCCGTCGATACCTGAACGTCCGATTCGAGATATTGGCCGTCGGTCAGCGATGCGGCGACGAGTCGATCGCGTCCGATGAACTCGGCGACGAGCTGTCCGGTCAAACCGGTGATCGAGGTGATCGCCGCAGTGAAACTGGACCCACGATCAGGGTCCGAATGGATCGCGTGGTACACGACGATCGAGCCGTCGTCGCCGGCGACAGCCGCGAGGCGACTGTCCGGGGAGAAGAACACGTCGCTGATACGACTTGCCCGTGTCACGATCGGTCCTGCTGCGACCTCGAACGTGGCGGACTCGATGACTGCGACGAACCCCGTCAGCCCACCCGTGGCGATCCAGGACCCATCCGGACTGACTGCCAAACCCGAGATAGCCGGAAGCCTGTCGAGCTCGCGGACGAGCGAGCCGGCCGGCACATCGAGCGAGTACTCGGAAAGGCGGTCGCTTCCCTGTTCGCCCACGAGCAGGTCACCGTTCGGCAGGAAGTCGGTGAACAGGCCGACGACGTTCGGAGAGAGCGGGATCTGGGCGACGAGCGCCGCGGAATCGACGTCCCACACGTCGGCGGTCTCGAACGAGGTCGAACCTGTCGAGACCCGTGATCCGTCGTCGTTGATGCTGACCCATCTGCCCTCGCCTTCGAAGTTCGCAAGCGGGCGGCCGGACGCGAGATCGACCACATAGATCCGACCAAGCGTTGAATACACCAGCCGCCTGTCGTCGTTGCTGATCGCGATGTGCTGGGTGTGTTCCAGTCCGGTTGCCAAGGGTTCACCGATCGGCGTCCACGTCGTCGGGTCCCAGCCCTGGAGCGTGCCTGACGCCGTCATGATGTAGACCTCCGATCGGTCGAACTTGGCCGCGATGTCCGAGATGTCGGTGGGCACTCCATGCAGGAAGCCGATGTTGTGGCGGGCGCTGTTGAGCGCGGTCAGCAACCCGGTCTCGGTATCGAACGAATCGTTTCGGCGTTGCCCCTCGATCCCGAGCAGCAGACTGAGATCGACGTCCGTCGACGAGGTCGCGACGGCCGCTGACGCCAGGCTCTTCGCTTCCGCAATCGTCTGCTGTGCCTGCGCGGCGTCGCGTTGCTTCTGGGCTTCGTTGCGTTGGGTCTTCGCTTCCGCAGTCTGTGCCTCGGCGACGTTGCGCTGCTGTCGCGCCTCGTGACTTCGGTTCAGCGCGATGACCGCTGCAACGACCGACACGATCGCGAGGATGCCCACGAGAGCAATTCCCGTCGTCGCCAGCCGTCGCGCGCGCCGCTGTTGACGGACGTCCTCGCCTTCGAGGTCCTCCTTGGCGATCCCGTGAACCGGCGCCGCGAGATCGGCGACTGCGGCACGGAAGCGACCGTTGCGCAGGTCCAGTTGGTCTTCGTTGTGGGCCCACCGCAGGTCGAGCCAACGCGGCTCGCTGTCGAGCGCCTCGATCAGTGGCTCTGGCAGACAGGTGGTCGTGGTTCGGTCGACGTGGCCGTCGGCACCGAAGGCGAGCTCGCCGTTGGTGACAACGACGAGCAGCCGGTCCGCTGGCTTGCGTTCAAGCCAATTCGCCACTTCGCGGTTGACCCATTCCGAAGCCGCCGATTCGGGCGATGCCAGCAGCACGAACCATTCCGAGCGGTCGATCGCCGAGACGATGGACTCCCAGAGATGAGGGTTCGTCGACAGTCCCGACTCGTCGCGAAACACCCTGAGCGCTCGCCTCTGGAACACCGGACGCGCCAGCCGCTGCAGGCTGCGCTGCAGCTCCGGCGCCAGCCGGCCGTCTGCTGCGTGGCTGTACGAGATGAACGCGTCGTACCGGTCCGGCGAGCTCATCGCGCGCTCCTCTTCGATGTCCTTGGTTTCAGCACGTAGATCGGAGTCGTCTCGAAGTCCTTGGCGGTCGTGAGGATCCCCACGTATTGCGGGCTGGCCGGAGCATCGGTTTCGAGTGCCAAGACGGCGGCGAACACGTGCGTGGCGTAGACCTCGCCAGGGGGTGTGCGCGGCTCGATGCGGGCTGCTCTGACCAACTCCCGACCGAAGACACCGAGCTGATGTCGAACGGGATCTTCGATGGTGATGACCGGTCCGACGTGCGCGGCCAAGCGCATGCGCATCTCCGGAAGGCCGTGCGATGCATAGTCGATCGTGTCGAGAGTCTCTTGTATTGCGAGGGACACCTCGGCCGCCGCAGACGCGGTCGTGAGCGTCAGGAACAAGCCGTCGCCCCATGTGTTTCTCATCACAACTGCGTCGCCGAACGAGTCGATGGTGGCGGCAATCGGGGCGAGCACATGCTGGACGAACGGAAACGTCTCTTCGTCGCGCAGTGCGCTGAACCCGCGGAAGTCACCGAACACCAGCCCGAGGACCGGACGACGCAGCGTGCTTGGCGCAGGTCCGTCGACCGCTGCTGGCGTTCCCGCGACACGGATCACGTCAGTCTCGAAGCCAGCTGCCTTCCACACGGCGACGTCGTGCGCGGTGCCCGCAGTCAGACCGGTCGAGGCCCCGTCCCACACTGCAAGTTGACGCACGGTGGACGCGAGACGGACGCTGCGATTCACTGCTTGACCCATCGCAACGCGCGCCGCGAATCCGAACAAGTCGTCGTCGCCCAAGTAGGCGCTGTCGCACGTGACAGTCACGCTCGAGGCGGCGTCGAGACATCGCTGGAAACGGTCGCGCCATGCCGGGCCGGCGTCGCGCACGGAGACACGAACGAACTCCTCTGCGGCGAACGGCAGCACGACATGAAGCTCCGCTCCATGAGCGAGCAGTCCCTCGGCGGCGAGGATGTCGGCGCCGGCCGCGAGCGATCCGTACGCGTCACCGACTTCACGGCCTTGCAGCCACCGGTCGATTTCGCCGCGAACACGATCCTCGTCATCCGCCAAGAATCGTGCGGGTGTCTGCGACGGAGCGATGAGGTGACCGCAGTAGTGGACGACCTCAGGGTTTGCAATCGGCAACAGCAGGTCTTCCTCGCCCAGGCCCATGGCATCCATCAGCACGATCAGCTGCTTCCGGGTGGTGGCCCGCGCCGCGTAGTTGTCTGCCGCGAACGATCCGGCACGCGCCAGGCTCGCCGTCGCCGCAGCGACGTCACCAACCACCAACGCGGCCTCCGCTTCGGTGGCAGCTGCCCAATATCGGTCGATGTCGGAGGTGGCGCCGAGGGCATCAGCTCGAGCCAAGTCGAGTGCTTGCCCGGCCAGCTCCTTCGCCCGCCCGGCGTCGCCGGATACTTGCCACAGCGTGGCAGCGTTCACGCACGCGTACGGCCGCCCGAAGCGACGGTAGACCGCCTCGTAGTCCGCGGCGGCGACCGCTGCGGCGGCATCGCGCTCCTCGCCGGACTGAGCAAGCGCGATGTCCTTCGCAACCCTGGCCTTCAGCGCCCACACGTCCTCGTCGAGATCGTCGACCGCAGCGCCGGCCGCGATCAGACGCTCGACTTCCTCGCCGGCTCGCTCCGTTGCTCCGGTGCGCGCGAGAGCGAGGGCGCGCAGGTACCAGATACGAACACGATCGCCATCAGTGAGCGACGTGGATTTCTCCGCTTCGTCGGCAAGGTCGTACGCGGCCAGATACTCGCCCCGCGCCATGAGCGTCTCGACGCGTAGCACCCGCCCGTCGGTGATCACCGGGCGAGGCTACTTGAGCCTGAACGCACGCCAGACCGGTCTCCTCGCGCGCTGGCCGTTGGCTAGTTCACGTAGACGTTGTGGATCACTTCGTCGATCGTCGTGACATCGGCAGCCACCAACGCCATCGCCTCGTGGCTCATCGTGCGCATGCCTTGTTCGACCGCGAGCTGACGGAGGTCTTGCGGTGCCGCCGACGTCATGATCAGTTGGCGAATCTCGTCGGTCACCGCGAGCACCTCGTAGACGCCGACACGATCGCGGTAGCCGGTGTTCGAGCAGTAGTTGCATCCGGTCCCGTGAACGAACTTCTCCTTCGGCGTTCCGCCGAAGCGGGCGTACATCTGCTGCTCTTCGGCCGTTGGCTCGTATGGAAGGACGCACGAGGGACAGATCTTGCGAACCAAGCGCTGGCCGACGACGCCCACGAGCGAGGAGGCCAGGAGGAACGGCTCGATGCCCATGTCGATCAGCCGATACAACGCGGACGTCGCGTCTGTCGCGTGGATCGAGGTCATCACCACGTGACCCGTCAACGCGGACTGAACGGCGATGCGCGCGGTCTCCTCGTCGCGAACTTCGCCGACGAGGATGACGTCGGGATCCTGTCGGAGGATCGACTTCAGGCCACTCGCAAACGTGACGTCGGCCTGCAAGTTGATCTGCATCTGGTTGACCTCGGGAAAGACGTACTCGACCGGGTCCTCGATCGTCATCACGTTGAGCTCACTTCGAGTGATCTCCGCGAGCGTCGCATACAACGTCGTCGTCTTGCCCGACCCCGTCGGACCGCTGCACACGATCATCCCGTACGGCTTGTTGACGATCGAGAGGTACCGGGCATGCGTCGGCTTTGGCATGCCGAGCTCCGAAAGGTGCTTCATCGATCTGCTCTTGTCGAGCAGCCGCAACACTGCCGTCTCGCCCCAGATCGTTGCGCCTGTCGCGACGCGGACGTCGACGCCTGCCCCATCGATCTTGGTCTCGAACTGACCGTCTTGCGGCCGGCGCCGTTCGACGATGTCCATGTCCGCCATGATCTTGATGCGACTGACGAGCTCGGGTCCCGTCGATGCCGGGAGACTGAGCACCTCGCGCAACGCGCCATCGACGCGATAGCGGATCCGGATCTCGCCATCCGTTGGTTCGATGTGGATGTCCGACGCGCGATCGCGCAACGCCTGAGTGACGATCTTGTTGACGAGCTGGATGATCGGCGCATCGCTCGTCGCGGTGAGGACGTCGGCGATCTCACGCTTGGCTGTCGCGCTGTCCCAGAACTGCTTGACGTTGTCGTCGGTGTGTGACAGCACTCGGTAGTAGGTGTTGAGGCTGGTCAGCACATCGTCGGCCGGGGCGAGATAGATGTTGACGTGTTCGACGTCGAGCAGGGCCAACTCGTCCCGCACCTTCTCGACCGACGTGTCGGATATCGCGACGTCGAGCACGTCGTCCACGAACCGCAGCGGCACGATCATCAGCCGCCGCGCGGTGTTCTCCTTGATGTACGCCAGCGCCTCAGGAGACGGCTCGACGGTGCGGAGGTCGATCGTTGGAAGTCCGAGTTGGGTTCCGAGCGCACGTGTCAACGAGCGGTGGTCGATGACTCCCTGCTCCACCAGGATCGTGCCGAGCTGGCGACCGGACTCCAATTGCAGGTTCAGCGCTCCGGTGAGTTGTTCCGGAAGCAAGGAGTTCTCCGACAGCAACACCTCACCGAGCCGCGTGCGCGAATCGACCGAGATCAGCGGAGTCACTCGCGCAGTCCGGATCGATATCGGTGCGGGTTCCTGTCGTTTGCCGCGCCGGTTCATGCGACATCGCAATTCATCTTGCAATCGTCGCACGTTCGAGCAGTGATGACAGGGCCATCGGTCCCGATGGCTCATGGTGTGCAAAAAGAATTGTCAAGAAGCGCTCAAGTCGCTTACCGAATGTGGCGACAACAAGACGTGAGCCTCCAACGCGTCATCGACCAACGTCCCTGGGCAGCGATCTGTTGTTACTGAGCGCCGGCCGCCTGTCGCTGGCAACGCGCTTGATCAAGTGATCCAACATCGAAGGATGACCGAACTATGACGATGCACTACGAGCCACTCGGTGCTGATGATGATGCCCCGAGCCGGCAAATCAACGAGGACGACGCCGCTACCGACGCCGTGAATCCCGTCGTCGCCGAGAAGGTGTCCAAGCCGCTGTTCAGCATCGGCAAGACCATCAAACCGGACGTGGTGATGGCGTTCTCGCGTCAACTGTCGTCGTTCCTGGAAGCGGGCATCACGATTCTCGATGCTCTCCAGATCGTCGCCCAGCAAACCGGCTCGTCGCCGATGCGTGCCGTGATCATGGACGTCCGCGATTCGATCCTTCGGGGCACGAGTTTCGCGACTGCGATCGACGCGCATCCGCACGTGTTTCCGGCGTTCTACCGAGCGATGTTGACCTCTGCCGAATACACCGGAAATCTCGATGTCGTGCTCGCGCACCTCTCGGGTTACCTCGAGCGTGACATCGCTGCGAAGCGTCAGGTGAAAAGCGCATTGACGTATCCGACCGTCGTACTCGTCGTCGCGTTCGTCGCCGTGATCGTGATGTCCGTGTACGTCCTGCCGAAGTTCACCGGCCTCTACAAGAGCCTCGGCGCCCAGTTGCCGTTGCCGACGCGGATGCTGATCGGTTTCACCAACTTCATGTCTTCGTACTGGCTGTTCGTGATCGGGGCAATGGTCGTGACGGTCGTCGCGGTGTCGGTGGCACTTGGCGGGGCGCGCGGCAAGGGTCGGCGAGATCTGTTCGCAATGAAGTTGCCGGTGATCGGAAACCTGTTCCTGCTGATCTCGCTCGAACGGTTCTGTCGAGTGCTCGCGTCGCTGTCGACTGCGGGAGTGCCGCTCCCCGTCGCGATCACCGTCAGCGCGGACAGCACCAACAACACATTGTTCAAGACGGAGATGGTCGGCGTCCGCGAGGCGCTGGTGCGCGGCGGTGGTCTCTACGAGCCAATGGCGGAAACCGGCCTGTTCCCGATCGCCGCACGTCAGATGATTCAAGTCGGTGAGCGCACTGGTCTTCTCGGAGATCAGCTCGGCAAGGCGGCGTCATATTACGAGCGAGAGGTGACCTTCACGATGAAGAAGGCAACCGAGCTCTTCCAACCGGCAGTGATCATGGTGGTCGCTCTGGTCGTCGGTTTCATTGCTGTCGCCCAGGTGGCAGCGATGTACAGCATCTTTGGTCAGGTCAAGTGAGGGTCACCTCATGATCGTCTCCGAAGACAAGCACGTGCCGCACATCGTGGCACCACGAACAAGAGGACAAATGAACATGAACAAGCGCTCAATCATCCAGGATCAGATTGAAGGCGAGCAGGACGGGGGCTTCACGCTCATTGAAATCCTGATCGCCATCGTGCTGGTCGGAATCCTTTCGGCGGTCGCAGTCGTCGGCATCAGCAACTTGGTCAGCAAGGGCTCGTCGTCGGCGTGTGGAGCATCACTCGATGCGGCGAAGGCCGGCTCGGCCGTCTACTTCACGGAGCTCGCGACGTACCCGACGACGCTCGCCGCCGTCGCGAACGGCACCTACCTGACGCTGCCGACGGGCGTGACGGTCAACGCCGCTGCCGTGGTCGCGGCACCGCCGCATCCGGCTGCAGCGGCCAACATGCAGACGACGGGCGCGACATGGCGCCTGACGATGACGACGCCAGGAACCGCTACGGCGGCACCGGTCTTCGGTTGCACCTGAGTTGAAAGCTGTCCGTCCGACCTGCCACGGCAGGCCGGACGGGCATCGAACGAACGAACGACGACGACCGACCGACGAAGTGAGTGATGAATGAGAACGCGCAACGACGCAGGGGAGACATTGGTCGAGATCATGTTCACGATCGTGATCATCTCGTTGACCGTGACTGCCTTGCTGTCGAGCTTGGGAACCGTCGGCCGGGCAGGAAACGCGCAACGCAACGGTGTCCGCGCTGATTCCGTCTTGCGCAACTATGCGGAGGCGATCAAGTCCGGCGCCCAGCAGTGCACCGTCGGCGGCACGTACACAGTGGCGTACACCGCCCCCACCGGCTTCACGCCATCAGTGCTGCCGGCCGATAACACGTGTCCGCCCGTTTCGACGCCGAAGCTCTTGGTGCTCAAGGTGACGGGGCCGCTCGGTTTGCAGGAGACGTTGCAGATCAAGGTGAGCACACCGTGAAGCGAACTCGTCGCACGCGCGGCGACGACTCCGGCGCTGCGCTCATCCTGGCGGTCGCGTTCGTCGTGATGGTCGGCGCGATCAGTGGCGGCCTTGCGTCGCTCGCGACATCCGGTCTCAACAATCGCAACACGCTCGAAGTGATCCGCAACCGCGAGTATGCGGCCGACGGCGCGATCGAGAACGCAATCGCACAGGTACGTACATCGACGTGTGCATCGACGGCGGGAACGCTCGTCGACGCCTCGATGAACGCGGTGTCGATCAGGGTCGATTGGCTCAACGCCTGCGGTGTCGTGCAGAGCCCCGACGGCAGCGTCGTCGCGCAGCGCAACGTCATCTTCACGGCGTGCGTCGACATCAGCTCGCCGTGTTCGGACACCGCGGTGCCGGTAGCGCCGGTCATCATCCGCGCCCAGGTCAACTTCGAACAACCGCTGGGTGGTGCTGTCACCAAGACGTTCGTGCAGTCGTGGAGCGTCAACCGTTGAACACATCGAGCACCTGCGCAAGAGCGCGGCGACGGGATCAGGGTTTCACGCTCATCGAGCTGCTGATCG
>DASWRR010000354.1:0-3516 GCA_036403055.1 Ilumatobacteraceae bacterium
CGGGCTGATGGGCGAACGGCCGGACGAAGTCGACCCGACGGCGACACCGGCGGTCATGCAGACGATCTCCGAGACGGGCGAGCTCTCGTTGCTTCGTCGACACTCCGTCGCCTTCTCTCCCGACGACGACATCGTCCTGCATCGCGGCAAGCAGGCGCGCTTCCATCCGAACGCCATGACCTTTCGGGCGCTCGATCAGTCCGGAGAAGTGCTCGACGAGCGGACCTACTACTCGATCGGCGGCGGATTCGTCCTCGACGACAGCCAGGTCGACACGGATGACGCCCCGGTGATCGTTGCTGACCGGACGCCGGTGCGATACCCGTTCAGCACGGGCGACGAGTTGTTGGCGCACGCGGCCGAATCAGGACTGTCGATCAGTGCCATCGTGATGGCCAATGAAAGGTCCTGGCACACCGAGGAATACGTCCGGAGCGAACTTCTTCGCATCTGGGCCGCCATGCGCGAGTGCGTGCAGGCGGGGATCGCCGCCCGCGGCGTCCTGCCCGGTGGCCTCAAGGTGCGCAGGCGCGCCAACGAGCTCGCCGCCAAGCTGTCGGCGGCCGGCGACGGGGATCCGATGGCGGCGATGGATTACGTCGGCATGTACGCCCTTGCCGTCAACGAGCAGAACGCTTCGGGTGGTCGGGTGGTCACCGCACCGACCAATGGCGCGGCAGGCATCATCCCCGCGGTGCTGCACTACTACCAGAACTTCATCGCGGGCGCCGACGACGACGGCGTGATCAGGTTCCTGCTCGTGGCCGCGGCGATCGGATCGATCATCAAGGAGAACGCCTCCATCAGCGGGGCCGAGGTCGGATGCCAGGGCGAAGTGGGCTCCGCCTGTTCGATGGCGGCCGCGGGCCTCACCGAACTGCTCGGCGGCACACCACGCCAGGTCGAGAACGCCGCAGAGATCGGCATCGAACACAACCTCGGGCTCACCTGCGACCCCGTCGGCGGACTCGTTCAGATCCCGTGCATCGAACGCAACGCCATCGCCTCGGTCAAGGCCATCACCGCGGCGCGGATTGCGATCCACGGCGACGGCACTCACCACGTCTCGCTCGACAAGGCGGTCAAGACCATGCGGGAAACCGGCGCCGACATGAAGGACAAGTACAAGGAAACCTCTCGCGGCGGCCTCGCGCTCAACGTCATCGAGTGCTGAGGGCTGAGGGTTCGTCGCGGACTAGGGAAAAGCACTGTTGTCCTGTACACAGGACCCGATGCCGAACCCAGATGCCCGCGCGCCGTTGGCGGCGATGCCCGATGCGGGGTACGTCTATCGCACGTCCTGGCCGGTCGCGACCGGCGACATCGACGATCAACTTCACCTTCGCCTCGACGGGGTGGCCCGCTACATCCAGGAGGTCGGCGCGGAGAACCTCGCCGACACCGGCGAGGCCGAGGAGCATCCCCACTGGATCGTCAACCGCACCGTCATCGACGTGATCGAGCCGATCAAGTGGCCCAGCGACGTGACGTTCAGTCGCTGGTGCTCGGCTCTCTCAATCCGGTGGTGCACGATGCGCGTCGACCTCGTCGGCAGCGAGGGAGGCCGCATCGAGACCGAGGGCTTCTGGATCGCCATCAACGCGGACACGCTGACGCCATCGCGGGTGTCGGACACCCTCACCGAGAAGTTCGCGTCAACCACCACCGAACACCGGCTCAAGTGGCGCAAGTGGCTCGACGATCCCGACGTCGTGGATACGGTCACGCCGTTTGCGTTGCGCCGCACGGACATCGACTTCTTCCAGCACGTCACCAACGCCGCGTACTGGCACGCCATCCACGAGGTGATCGCCGAGCATCCCGACGTCTGCACGGCGCCGTACCGCGCGGTCGTGGAGTACCGCAAGCCCATTCAGTTCGGGGAAGCGGTCACCCTTCGGTCGAAGCGCAGCGGCGACGAGGTGCACATCGCCCTTGCCGTTGGCGAAGAAGTCCGCGCGGCGGCACTGCTGCGAAAGCTCTAACCGACCAGATTTTCCCGAAGCGTGCATCGCGCCGCTGGACAGTTTCTACGATGTGTTCACAGCCGACACACGGGAGCGCGCGATGACTGACGAAGTGACCTTGGATGCCCGTCGAGCCAGCCACCGCTTCGAGTTCGATCGACACACGCCCCAGTACCGCGAGCGGTTCGCGTCGATCACCGCCGACATGCAGGGTCACTGCCCCATCGCCTGGAGCGACACCTACGGCGGACACTGGGTCGCGGCCGGAAGCAAGGAAGTCTTCGAACTGGCTCGGTGCCCACACGTCTCCAATGACAACGACGTCGCAGGCGTACGCGACGGCTTCACGGGCATCACGATCCCTCGCGCCCCGACGAGCGAGATCATCCGTGGCGGCTTCCTGGAAATGGACGATCCCGAACACCGGACGTACCGCACGCCGCTGAACGGCTATCTCTCGCCCGCCGCGGTGCAGCGCTGGGTTCCCGTCGTCGACGAGATCGTCAAGGCATGCATCGATGAGAAGATCGAGAGCGGCCGGATCGACTTCGTCGACGACCTGGCGAACATCGTCCCGGCGGTGCTGACTCTCGGCCTGCTGGGAGTTCCGTTGCGGGACTGGGAGATCTACTGCGAACCCGCGCACGCGCAGGTGTATACACCAGCCGACTCCCCCGACGCGCAACGCATCATGGACCTGTCGGTCGCGTCGGCCATGGAGATGATGCGGCACGCCGCCGAGATCCGGGACAACCCGAGACCCGGCTTGATCGACGCCCTGGTCAGCCTGCGCGTCGACGGCGAGCCCGCGCCGGACACGGAGCTCATAGGAATGCTGATGCTCTTGATCGGCGGCGGGTTCGACACCACCACGGCGCTCACCGCGCACTCGCTGGAGTGGCTCTCGGAGCATCCCGATCAACGCGAGCGGCTGAGCCGCGAACGCGACACGTTGCTCGACAGCGCGACCGAGGAGTTCCTGCGATTCTTCACGCCAGCGCCGGGCGACGGCCGGACCATTGCCGAGGACACCGAGGTCGACGGCATCCCGCTCAAGAGGGGCGAGCGACTCTGGTTGTCGTGGGCGATGGCCAACCGCGATCCCGAGGTCTTCGAGAATCCCGGCGAGATCATTCTCGACCGCAAGGGCAACCGGCACTTCAGCTTCGGGCTCGGCGTACACCGCTGCATCGGATCCAACGTCGCGCGCGTCGTCTTCAAGTCGATGCTCACCGCGGTGCTCGACCGAATGCCCGACTTCTGCTGTGACCCCGCGGGGACCGTGCACTACGAGACGATCGGCGTCATCCAGGGCATGAAGCACCTGCCCGCGACGTTCACGCCCGGCAAGCGACTGGGCCGCAGCCTCGACGAGACGCTGGAGCAGCTGCAGCGCATCTGCGACGAGCAGGAACTGGCGCGGCCCATCACCGAACGCAAGGAAGCCGCCGTAATCGATTGGTAGTGAAGCCGAGATTGCTTGTAGGGCTGTGATTTAGCTCAGCCGGCAGCCCTACGCGCAATCTCGTCGCCAGTCCCAGCCGCGAAG
>DASWRR010000355.1:0-2775 GCA_036403055.1 Ilumatobacteraceae bacterium
TCAGAGCGAGGCGCGCCGCGTCGTGCGTCATGACGCCGGCCAGGCCGGCATCCTTCACCGTCGCGGCCGACTTGGTGATCGAGGTGACGACCGGAACCGCGTCCATCTCCTGCAGCGACCCCGACCCCCACCGAAGCTCCGGTGCCCGGCCACCCATGACGACCAGCGGAGAACCGTTGAAGTACGCACTCGTGATGGCCGACACGCCATTGGTGATGCCGGGTCCGGCGGTGAGCGCGGCAAGACCTGGCTTGCGCGTCAGCTTGGCCCATCCCTCGGCAGCGAACGTCGCCGTCTGCTCGTGCCGTGTGTCGACGACTCGCATCCCTTGATCGCGCGCCGCTTCGTAGAGCGGCCAGATGTGCCCACCGTTCAAGGTGAACATCACGTCGGTGCCGAACGCCATCATCGCCGCGATCGCTTGCTGGCCGGCGTGTCCGTTGATCTGTTGGGCCGTCATCGACCCAGTGTTCCAGACGTCGTCAGCGCGCCTGATGCTCGTCGTTGTAACCCGGCAATCGGCTCGTGCCGCGATCGGGCGGAACGAACCGTATGTCGCCGATCGACATCGGCCGACCGAGATGCAGCACACCGATCTGGGCGAACATCGCCAACCAGTCGATGAACCGCTGGAAGCGAACGGTTCCGCCGCGCAGCAACGAGTCCAGATCGTCGACGCGCTGGCCCGGTGCGGTGTTCTCCACGAGCGTCAACCCCGTCACCGTGACCGCGTTGTCCGTTGCCTCGATGAACGTGTGGCCGAACCCTGGGATCCGCCCGGTGTGCTTACCCGTGAACGTCCAACGCACCGCGAAGAACTCGCTCTTGCCGCCGCTCCATGTCGCTTCGCCGATCGATCGATCGACACTGAACTCGCCCGAGAGGAACTCGCCGAGCACTCCCGCGACGTCGAGTTCGACCGCCTTGTTCGCGATTGCGAGTCCGAAGGTTCCGTCATTGTCGTTCATGGCGCGATGTACTCCGGCTTGAACTCGTCGATACCGCCGCTGCGCGCGGCGGGCTGGACGGTGACGACATCGCAGAAGTTCTCGGGGGCGATGATCGGAAGCAGCGGTGGACCCCATTCCAGGTAGCTCGACGGCACCGACGTGTCGAACACGTTGAGCTTCTTGTGATCCCGATGCGTCACGACCCACACACCCTGATGTGGCTTGCCGCTCGGATCGTGCGACAGCGCGACACTCGGCTCCTCGCGGAACTCGCCGTCGCTGCGCAGCGTTGGCACGAAGTTGTCGATGTGATCACCGTCGGGATCGATCGGGATCGGGTGATCGGACACAGGATGGTTGTGTCCTGGCGTCGCGAACATGACGGTCACCTGCCCGGCGGCGCGGCGGTTGACGCTGTGGCACTGCCACGTGACCCACCCCTCGAAGAACGGCTGTTGGCATTTGAAGAAGAAGTAGATCGGCCAACTTCGCGGCGGAGGCTGCGACGGGATCGGCGCGCCGTGAGCGAGACCGAGTGACACCTCGATCGTCCTGACGATTGCGTTCGCGACGATCCGTTCCACGTTGCCTTGGTAGCCATCCCACATCCCGGTCGGCTTGTTCGGATTCGTCCGCGTGTCGAGCGTGCCATCGGGTCGGATGCGATATCCGAACCAGTTCTCGGCGATGATTCGCGAGATCGGGAACCCGACGTCCTGATCGCCCATGAACTCCGGCCACGCCAGCACTCCGCCGGTTTCGCGCTCACCGTGCGGACCGCACGGCCGATCGACGACGGCGCGCATGTGCGTCAGCATCGAATAGCGACGCGCCAGCCCGGGGAACGTCGTCACGGAGTCGTCGTCGACCACGGCCTCGATCCCCTCGTTGAGGGTTTCCTCGAGGAGAAGCAGGTAGTGCCCCTTCTCCAAGTGGTACGGCATCACGCCCACAATGTCCCCTCTCGCTCGTGTCTCGTGGTAGGAGTCGCCACGTGCCCGACTTGATACTGCTACAGGCGTTCCGTGGGCACCAGCGCGAAGATCTCCACTGGATCGGGCAGCCCTTTCAACGCGTGCGTCCCGATAGAACGTCCGCTCGGCGCGCTCAGACCGTGCTCGATGACGGACCTCGACATGTACGTGTCGCCAGGTCCCGCAGTCGCCATCACGCGTGCCGCTTCGGCAACGGCCATGCCGGATGCATCCGTCCCGAGGTCGAACACTGATCCGCTCGCGAGCCCGATCCGAATCCTCACTGAGCCCCCCGGAACGTGGAGCGCTGCATCCTCGATCGCCTCGTGCAACGCGCGGGCTCCTCGGGCAGCGTCTGCGGGGTGCTCGAACCACGCGGAGAAACCGTCGCCTGTGGAGGTCATGATCGAACCGCGGAACCGCCCGACGACGGATCGGACGAGACGATGGTGCTCGCCGAGGATCACCGCCCATGCGGCGTTGCCGGCGCTCGACATCAGCTGTGTCGAGTTGACGATGTCCGTGAACATCACCGTTCGGACGCGGCCGGTCGGCATCCCGCGACGGCCGACAACGGACGTCAGCCGCTCACGCTGCCAGCGGGCCAGCAAGGGCGCGCCGAGCGCGTCCATCGTCTCGAGCGCAGCGCGGCCGAGGTCGAGCTCGACCTGCCCGCCGTCTCCAGCCGCAAAGCGATGTCGTGATCGATACACGTCCGCGATCGCTTGTTCCAGCACTGAACCCGCCATCTCAGCGGATGCTTCGGCCCGCGCGATCCACGCGGTCGCGGCGGGATCCCCGACCTCGATTGCGGCGGCGGCCATCACCAGAGCGACGCTGAGCGGCCAGTC
>DASWRR010000356.1:0-4355 GCA_036403055.1 Ilumatobacteraceae bacterium
GCGCGGGGCGCAGGCCGCGTCTGACGCGAAGCGCTGGGCGGATCGGCCCGTGCTCGCACGAGCGTTCAAACTGTTCGTCCTGCTGAGCCCGATCGTGGTGTCGGTGGGATTCGTCGCGTTCGCCAGCCGCCTCGTTCATCGTCCGACGCAGTGGTACGGCGTCGTCGCCTGGTGGATCGGGCTGACGCTCGCGTCGACGGTGGTGCTCGCCGCGACGGAGCGGGTGATGCGCAAGGTGCTGCCGTTGGTCGCCCTGTTCAACTTGTCGCTCGTGTTTCCGGACCACGCCCCGTCGCGATTCAAGGTCGCGATGCGAACGAACACGCTCCGACAGCTGCAGCGTTCACTCGAAGCCGGCGAGTTGGACGACGACGACTTCCAGCAGGCGGCGGAACGACTGGTTGCATTGGCCGGCGCGTTGAACGCGCATGACCGGATGACACGCGGTCACACCGAACGGGTTCGCGCGTACACGTTGATGATCGGAGAAGAGCTCCACCTTCCGAAGGCCGATCTCGACCGATTGCATTGGGCCGGGCTCGTGCACGACGTCGGCAAGCTCGAGGTGCCACCGTCGATCCTCAACAAGGCGGGGCGGCCCGACGACGACGAATGGGCGGTCCTCAAACAGCACCCTGCCGCTGCCATTCGACTGCTCGAGCCGCTGCGGCCATGGCTCGGCGAATGGGCCGACGCGGCCAGCCAGCATCACGAGCGGTGGGATGGCAAGGGCTACCCGTTCGGTCTTGCCGGCGAGCAGATAAGTCTCTCCGGACGGATCGTCGCCGTCGCAGATGCGTTCGATGTCATGACCTCGGTGAGGTCGTACAAGAAGGCGATGACGCCGGAAGCGGCCCGCGCCGAGCTCTTGCGTTGTGCAGGCACGCAGTTCGACGCCAACGTGGTGCGCGCTTTCCTGAACATCTCCGTCGGCAAGCTTCGCATCGTGATGGGACCACTGTCCTGGCTCGCGCAGGCGCCAGCACTCGGCAACGTCCCGATCGGCACGGCCGCCATCACCGCCGCATCGTCGCTCGTCTCCGTCGGGATGGCCGTCGCGGCCGGCCTCGCGGGAGGCAACGACCCGACGCCGGCGCTGACACGGACGCAGGCACCCGTCTTTGCAGATGCACCGGTCGCGCAACCGCTGACGATGCAGGGCCTCGAAGACCAACCGATGCGGATCGACGTCCCATCGCCGACCGACCACCTACCGACGAGCGTCACCGTCACCTCCGTCCCGGATCACTTCCGGATCGACCCGACGTCGCCCTCCGTACTCGTCCCGGAGGCGAACTGGTTCGGGCGCTCGACCGGTGAGTACCAAGCGTGCTGGAACGAATCGTGCTCGAGCGCGCGGATGGACCTCGAAGTGCAATCGGTGAACGACGTACCGATCGCGGCGCAGGATGGTGCGACGACGCCCGAAGGCGTCCGTGTGACGATCGACGTCCTCGCGAACGACATCGACGTCGAGGACGGACGGCCCGTCATCGTCGGTGTCGACGCACAGTCGTCACCGGCCGGCGGCACGGCAACGTTGACTGCCGAGGGCATGGTGCTCTTCCAACCGGACCAGAACTTCGCCGGGACGGTGCGGCTGTCGTACGAGGTTGCCGATAGCGACGGCGCAGTCGCACATGGCACGGTCACCGTCGATGTCACGCCGGTCAACAGTCCGCCCCACGCCGTCGACGACCACGCGACCACACACGCGGGCATGATCGCGGCGATCGATGTGCTGGCGAACGACGTCGACGACGAGCACGAACCACTGACGATCGTGTCGGTGACGCCACCAGCGATCGGCGAGGTGGTCCTCTCGGCGAACAGCGTCACCTTCCAGTCGCCGACCGATTCACACGGCGACACCACCTTCACGTACACGATCGAGGACAGTCACGGAGGACGCGGCCAGGCGACTGTCAACGTCGCCATCGTCGCCAGCGACCCGCCACCGCCGCCCACGACGTCAGCACCGACACCCACGACGTCCACACCGCCGACACCGACGTCGACACCGCCAGCGGCCGCGCCCATCCCTGCACCGACCGCCCGGCCCGACCAGGCGACGATCATCGAGGACAGCGCGTTCATCGACATCGACGTGCTGGCCAACGACACCAGCGGCGACGGTGACCTCACGAACGACAGCGTCCACATCGTCGGCCCGGCCGCCATCGGCACCGCCGACGTCGTTGGGCAATGGCTCAGGTACCAACCACTTCCCAACTTCAACGGCATCGACACCGTCACGTACCAGTTGTGCGAAGCAAACAACGCATGCCAGACGACGACAGCAACCGTGACAGTCACGCCACGCAACGACGCGCCGACCTTCCTAGATTCCGGGCCCATCAACGTCACCGAGGACAGCGGCCCGAACTCGACCGCCGCATGGGTCAACACGATCTCTGCGGGTCCGCCGAATGAATCGGCGCAGAACGTCGGATTCACCGTGACGGTCGATCGGCCGACGATGTTCGCGACGCTGCCGGCAATCGACGCGGCCGGCACGTTGACGTTCACGCCCGCCGCAGACGCCA
Source organism: Ilumatobacteraceae bacterium (assembly GCA_036403055.1). Lineage (GTDB taxonomy): Bacteria > Actinomycetota > Acidimicrobiia > Acidimicrobiales > Ilumatobacteraceae > JAENVT01. The sequence goes on from DASWRR010000356.1 coordinate 2,547, forward strand.
ACGGGATCGCCGCGATCACCGTGACCGCGGTCGACGACGCGGGCACCGCGAACGGCGGACAGGACACGTCGAACGCTCACACCACCACGATCACCGTCGTCCCTGTCAACGATCGTCCACAGTTCATCGATGGCGGGAACATCTCGGTCAACGAGGACAACGGCCCGGCGACGATCGGCGGCTGGGCGCATTCCATCGTGCTCGGTCCGATCGACGAGCAGGTTCAAACGATCGCGTTCACGGTGACTTCCGGCCAACCGGCGCTGTTCTCCAGCCAGCCTGCTATCGATCCGACCGGCACACTTACGTTCACGCCGGCGCCGAATGCCAACGGGTCGACGACGGTCACGATCACTGCAACCGACAGCGGCGGCACGAATGACGGCGGCGTCAACGCATCGTCGGTCCACACTGCGATCCTCACCATCACTCCCGTCAACGACCCGGTCATCGCCGTCGCCGACACGGGCATCGTCAACGAGGACGACCCGACCGGTGTCACGGTGAACGCGTTGGCGAACGACACGGACGCCGATCACGATCCGATCTCGCTCGTCTCGATCGACACGACGGGCATCGTCGGCGGCACCGTCTCGAACCTCGGGGCCGGATCCATCAACTACATCCCCGACCCGAACTTCAACGGCACCGACACGTTCGTGTACACGGTCACCGATGGCAACGGCAGCACCGATATCGCAACGGTCACGATCACCGTGACGCCGATTCCTGACGCGCCGGTTGCAACCGCTGACGCCTTCTCCACCGGCGAAGACACGGCGCGTGTCGTGCCGGCACCCGGCCTCCTCGGCAACGACTACGACGAAGATGGCGACAGCCTCAGCATCACCCCCAGTCCGATCGCCGGTCCGTCAAACGGCACACTCATACTCGGCACAGACGGTGCCTTCACCTACACGCCGAACGTCGGATTCGTCGGCACGGACGCGTTCACGTATGAGCTCAACGACTCCACCGGCCTGACTGCGACGACGACGGTCACGATCACCATCGACTCGGGGCTCAGCACCGGCGGGCTCTACCTCGGCAACACCTCGACACTCGGAACCTGGAACATGACGGTCGCCCCGCCCGGCAACGCGACACCGGAACCCGACTTCGATCTCGACGGCAACCCTGGCATCACCGTTGCCAAAGACGGGGCGCTCAGCACCAAGACCTGGATCAGGAACATCTCGGGCAGCCCACTCGCCCTCAACGGCCCGTTCACGGTCGAACTCTGGAGCACCATCGAAGCCTTCCGACCGAACGCCGCCGGACACCCCGACATCACGCTGTTCGACTGCAACACACTCGGCCTCGCGTGCGTCACGCTCGATCACACCAGCGTCCACATGCCCAGCTACAACGGCGGCGTTGCCGACTGGGTGAAGGTCGACGTCTCACTGGCCAACATCACGCACACATTTGCAGTCGGCCGACAGCTTCGCGTGCAAGTCAAAGAGGGGCACAACGATCTGTGGATCGCGACGAGCGCAGCCAGACCCAGCCGACTGATCTACACCATCGCCAACACGGCACCGGTCGCGGCCAACGACTTCGCGACCATGCTCGAGGACTCGGGCACGACGAACATCAACGTCCTGGCGAACGACACCGACAGCAACCTCGACGCGACCACCGTGACCATCACGACGCCTGCTGCGAAGGGCACCGCAGTGCCGCTCGTCGATGGCACCATCAACTACCAACCGAACGCTGACGCGAACGGCGCGGACAGCTTCGCCTACCAGGTCTGCGACACGGGCGGACTCTGCGACACCGCAACGGTGACCATCAACATCACAC
>DASWRR010000357.1:0-5305 GCA_036403055.1 Ilumatobacteraceae bacterium
AGGACGTCGTCGTCGACGAGACGGCGCGCGGACATGGTGTCGGTGAAGCCATGAGCATGGCGGCGGTCGAGGAAGCTCGACGGCATGGCGCGAAGGCTGTCAGCCTGACGAGCAGGCCGTCTCGTGAGGCTGCGAACCGGCTGTACCAACGCATCGGGTTTTCGATCCGCGACACGAACGTGTACCGCTACGACCTCTAGGCCGGAACCAGCACGACGGTTCCTTGGGCGACCTCCGCTCCGCGAATCGCGACGTTCCCGCCGCTGACGCCGAGCAGATCGACCGTCAACCACTTCGTGCTGCCATCCGGCGCTCGCGCCTCGATCGCATACGTCCCATCGAGACGCGACACCAGTGCCGCGGCAGGTGCAATCAGCACGCCTGCGTCATCCTGCAGCGTCAACGTGACCTTGACGGCAGTTCCGTTCGTCGCGTTCTCGATTGCACTCGCGGGGGCGATCAGCGCTTCCACGACGACCGTGCCGTTGCGATCGGCCGACCTTAACCGGGTCACCGTGCCATCGACAGTGCCGACCTTCACCGCGAGACCCGGCACGACCTTCGCCTCGTCACCGTCGGGCACATCGACAAGGACTTGCTGCGATGGCGACGCCAGCGTCATCACGGTGTCGCCGTCGGACACGCTGCTCCCAACGGCGACGTTGACCGCGCTGACGGTTGTCGACGCCGGCAGGAAGACAACCGATCCGAGCGTCACTGTTCCTGTCGCCGCGACGCCCAACCCGGTTTGCCACGCCTTCACCATCGATTTCGTGGCGGAGTCGAAGTGGTCGTCGACCGTGACCTTTGCAGCGGGGTCGTAACCGAGCGCAACCAGGCTCGCCTCGAGTTGGCCGATGTCCGCGCCGTCCGCAGAGGAGGTCGACAGCGACCGCCACGAGGGCAGTGCACCGCTCAAGGCGACGACCGGCGCGCCGTCAACCGTATACAGCACGTCACCGGGCTCGACGGCCGCGTTCGCGGCGATGACGGATGTGATCGTTTGCGTGACCCGCGCTGCCGACGACGCGGTCGAACCCGATGCCGACGTCCGCGTTGCGCCGCCACCGCCACCGCCACCACCGCCACCACCGCGACTCGTCGGCAGCGCCCCAGTCGTGTCGTTGCCCGGCGCAGCAACGGTCGTCGACGTTGTGTTCGGGTCGCACTGCGGCGTTGTCGTCGTCGTCACCGGAGCGGTGGTCGGCGGAACGGTCGTCGCGGGCGCGGTGTCGATCGGCGCCGTGCCCACCGGGACCGTGTCTGCCGTCGCGATCGTGGTCGTCGTCGGGCTCGGAACCGTGGCGGCCGGCGGTGGACCGGGGACCGTCGGGGTCGGGCAATCTGCGACGACCGGTGACGCCAGTGCGTTCTGGTTCGTGGCACCGGTCGCTTGAGGTGACGTCGGCGTCTTCGTCGCGCTGGTTGGCGTCGGAGCGGCGTTCGACGCAGAGCTCGATCCAGAACTCGCCTGGCCTTCGATGCGATGGAGCACCAGTAACGTCGATGTCAGCTCGACGACGCCGTCGATTCGTTCGGTCGTCGTGAGATCGCCGGTGGTGACGGTTGCCGTCTTGAAGAGCGAAGCTTGCGGTGCCGCCGCCGCCGGCTCGACGTGCCGTCGGGCGATCACGACCGCGGCGCCGCCGGCCAACGCAAGGCACAGCACTGCTGCCGCGATCGCGCGACGTCCTCGGCGTTTCGATGCGGCCACGTCAGTTGCCCCTCAAGGCTTCGGTCGGTGGCAGGCGAGCGGCGCGCGCTGCGGGGTACAGGCCTGCGATCGCGCCGATCGCGAGCGCCGCGATCACACCTCCGCCGATCGCGATGGGCGGGACCACGACCTTCCAATGCTTCGTCGACGCGTAGATCGCGGTGACCGCCGCGCCAAGGCCGACGCCGACGACACCGCCGGCACCGGCGAGCAAGACGGCCTCCGTCAGGAACTGTCGACGGATGTGCGCCTTGGTTGCGCCGAGCGCGCGCCGAAGCCCGATCTCGCTGCGCCGCTCGATGACAGCGATCACCATGACGTTGGCGATGCCGATCCCTCCGACGAGCAGCGCAACAGCACCGAGCCCGAGGAACAGCGAGGTGAACGCGGTACTGGCAGCGTCCTCCGCTGCAAGCGCGTCCGACGGTCGGGTGGCCTCGACTTCTTCCGGCGTCTCGGGGTTGACCGTCGGCGGCAGCACCGCGCGGACCTCGTCGATCGCGCCCTCCTGCGTGCGCACGTAGATCCGCTCCGGAGCGATGTCGTCACCGACGACGTAGGTCTGCGCCGCGCCGATGCCGATGATCGCACCACGGTCGAGGCCCTCGGCCGCGGCGACCGGATCGAGGATTCCGATCACCGCGAACCAGTTGTCACCGATGCGAACACGCAACTCGTCGGCGACGGTGACGATTCCCAGCTTCTGCGCAGCGACCGAACCGAGGACCACAGCGGGGTAGGTACTCGTGGCCGCGTCGAGCCATCGCCCGTCGGCCAGCGACGCGTGCAACGTCGTCAACAGGCCGGTGTCTGCAGCGAACACCGTGATGCCGCCGTTGATGCCCTCGGAGATCGCGTCAGTTCGTCGCACCGTCGCACTGACCGTCGCGATGGAGCTGACCGCCGTGACCGGTCCGATGCGGCTCACCATCTTGACGGCGTCGGACGGAAGGGTCTGCGTGCCGCGCCCGAAACCCTGCCCCGCTTGGACCTCCAACAGGTTCGTGCCGAGCGCCCTGATCCGCGTTTGGAGCTCCTCGCGCGACGACGCCGAAAGGCCGAGGACGCCGACCATTGCGGCAATTCCTATCGCCACGCCGAGTGTCGACAAGCCCGTCCGCAGTCTGCGAGTCCGCAGACCGAGCGCGCCGACGCGCAGGACGTCGGTCGGTCGGAGTCGCGATCTGTACGTCGTGCTCGCAACGCTCATTGCACTGCCGCGAGCGGTGGTTCGAAGGGCTGCTCGATGGACTCGATCGAGCCGTCTCGCATCGACACCCGCCGAGGCAGCGACGCGGCCAACTCTCGGTCGTGCGTGATGATCAAGATCGTTCGTCCTTCGGCGTGCAACTCGCGAAGAAGGTCGAGCACCGCGTTGCCCGACCGCGAGTCGAGGTTGCCGGTCGGTTCGTCGGCCAACACGATCGACGGTCGGTTCACGATCGCTCGCGCGATCGCGACGCGCTGACGCTCGCCGCCGGACATCTGGCTCGGGGTGTGCGACAACCGTTGACCGAGACCGACTCTCCGGAGGGCCTCGGCAGCAGCATCGCGTCGTTCCACGAGTGACTTGCCGCGGTACAGCAAGCCGTTGGCGACGTTGTCGACGGCGGTCATCCCTTCGAGGAGGAAGAACGATTGGAAGACGAACCCGATGAGGTGCGAGCGCACTCCGGACAGTTGGCGATCGCTCATGTCGGACGTGTCGACGCCCGCGACGCGCACGACCCCGCTCGTCGGTCGATCGAGTGTGCCGATGATGTGCAGCAGCGTCGACTTGCCAGAGCCCGACGGGCCGACGATTGCCGCGAGCTCCCCGTCGCGAACCTCCAACGACACCGAGTCCAGCGCGCGCACAGGTGGCTCGCCGGCGTACTCCTTGACGACGTCGATCAGTTCGAGCGCCAGGCCAGGCATCGGCGGTCCGGTCACGACGGCACGACCACATCGGCGTCGGCTTGCAGGTTCCCGTCGACCTGCACGAACCCGTTGCTGAACAGCCCAGGCGTGACGCCGATCAACTTCGTCTGGTTCGTTCCGTCAGGGTTGGCTCCGATGACCTGCTGGACGGCGTAGCCACCTTCCTTCAACGCGACGAGCGCACTGACGGGAACGACGATTGCGTTCGGCACGTCGGCCGACACGACGCGCAACGTGACGGGGATCTCGACGAACGAGTCGACCGTGGACGGAATGTTGTCGACGCTGATCGTGATGTTCACCGTCGGCGTGTCGCCGGGCGCTGTGTTCGTGTTGGAGGCAACGTTGCCGACGGCGATCACCGTCCCCGGTTGCACGGTGCCATCGGGGAACTCGACGTCGATCTTTGCGCCGAGTGCGAATGTGGCGTCGCCGACCGGCGCGGTTGTGGTCACGTGTCGTGCCGGCGCCGTCAGCGAGAGCACGACGGTATCTCCGGCCAGAACCGTGCCGGCGGGGACGAGGGCAGCGCCGACCGAGAGGCCGGCAGGAACGACGACGAACGAACCAGCCGGCATCGCCAACGACGCCGGGTCAGTTACGACGCCGAGTGACGCCAACCACGCAGCTGCTGCTGTGGCAGTCGCCGCATCGAAGTGATCGTCGACGACCATCGTGGCGTCGGCATTGAACCCGAGGGTGTTCAGGGCTTGCTCGAAAAGCTTTACGTCGACACCGTCCGACACGCCGACCGACAGCGCTCTGTCGAGAACCGGCGTTGCCGTCGCGTCGCCTTCGATCGCGATCACCGGCAGACCGTTGCTCCAGTAGAGCACCGTCCCAGTCGTCACGTTCGTGCCTTGTGCGGTCTGACGATCGATGGTTGCGCCGGAGAGGCCCTCGATCAGATACTTGCGTTCCGCTTGGCGGCCGACGACCAACGCAGATCCGGCGCTGACGGATCCACCAACGGTTGCGGACACGGTGTCGACCAACAGACGCCCGGGGATGAACACCAGCTCGCCCTTCGTGATCTTGCCGTCGCCCGTCAGACCAAGGCTGTCCTCCCACGCGGCGACGGCCGCTTTTGTCGCCGAGTCGTACTTCTCGTCGATCACGATCTTGTGATCAGGGTCGAATCCGAGCTGGACGAGATTCATCTCGAGTTGGCGAACGTCGACGCCCGCGGTCGACGCAGTGGAGAGATCTCGGTAGCCGGGAACGTCGCCGATCATCGCAACGACAGGGGAGCCGTCGACCGTCGCGACGACGGTGCCTGCGTCGACCGTGTCGCCGCCCGACACGACGCTCGTGACCGTGCCCGCGATGGGCGAGCTCACCGTCGACGACGTCGTGAAGCCAAGTGTCGCGGTCGTCTCGTCGTACGTCACGAGGTCGAGCTTCTGCACCTTCGCGGTGCTGAGCTTCAACGGCGCACTCGCGACGGATGTGGTGTCCTTGTGTCGTGAGCCGACCAGGTAGCCGCCGCCACCGCCCGCGGCCAGCGTCACCAGTGCGAGCGCCGCGGCGGACGTGCGCTTCACGGCGTCGTCGACGTGGTGGTCGACGTCTGTCGCTGGAACGCCGCAGTCAGGATCGGCTGGCATTTTGCGAGTGCAGCAACCACTGCTGGGTCTGTCTTGTCGAGTCCGAGTCGCTCGATGAGCCGTG
>DASWRR010000358.1:0-5438 GCA_036403055.1 Ilumatobacteraceae bacterium
ACAACACGGTGCACCACGCGGGGCACGAACGATTCGCGCACCAACTGCGTGCCGCTGGAATCTGTGCGGCACTCGTGCCCGACCTGCCGCTCGAGGAATCGGGTCCGTGGTGCGAAGCCGCGGATGACGCCGGGATCGAGACGGTCATGTTCGCGGCGCCGACGGCGCCTGACGCCCGTCTTCCATTGATCGCGTCGCGAGCGCGCGGTTTCCTCTACTCCGTTGGGCTCCTCGGCGTCACCGGCGAGCGCGACGAGTTGGCCGCCACAGCGGCGTCGCTCGCCCGACGTCTGAAGCTGATCACCGACGTGCCGGTGCTGATCGGGGTCGGCGTGTCGAACGCAGCGCAGGCGCGTCAAGCTGTCGAGGTCGCCGACGGTGTGATCATGGGCGCGTCGGTCATCCGGCGACTGCTCGACGACGGCCCGGATGCTGCAGGCGAGTACATCGCCGAGGTCCGCGCAGCGATCGATGCCTGACAGCCCGCGGTGTGAGCTGTGTGAGGCGGCGCGCCTCACGGAGTGGTTCTACGAGGACGACCTCTGCTGGATCGCGGAATGCGAGCAGTGCTACGTCCCGATGGTCGTATGGAAGCAGCACGACCCGTCGCCTCCGGACGACGCTCGCGCGGCGATGCTCGACCTTCTCGGCAACGTGGTGCGGTCGTCGTACCGGTTCGACGGCTTCTACGTCGACGACAACATGCGCTCGATCCCGGACCACTACCACGCCCATGCGCGACCGCGGGGTGGGTTCTTCGGCCACGGGATGCGAAACCGGGGCTAGAACGCGAAGAAGGAATCGCTGAGCGATTCCTTCATTCGATCGTGTCTGTTGGACGCTGGTTGGTGCACGAGCACCCAAGCGCCGTAGCTATCAGGAGGGCCAGGTGATGGGACGACGCATGATATCGATCCTTTGGTTTCGTCGGCTGCGGCTCCGCCGAGTCGTCGTCAAGTTATCACAGTCCGTGAGCGGTATTGCAACTTACTTGAGTAGAAGTTGCGGGAATCTTTAGGGCACCGTCTGTGGCAGTTCGTGTCTCACCGGATCACTAGCATCAGGCCATGGTCACTGTTGGTCAACCAGCGCCCACGTTCGCCTTGAGGAACCATAAGGAGGAGGCGCACACGCTGGACGCGCTCCGTGGGCATCCGGTTCTGATCTACTTCTATCCGAAGGCCGACACACCCGGTTGCACTCAACAGGCGTGCGCGTTGCGCGACATCGCCGACCAAGTCGGCGACACCGTGATCATCGGCATCAGTCCCGACAAGCCCGCCGCACTCGGAAAGTTCCGCGACAAGTACGCGTTGAACTTCGAACTGCTGTCCGATCCCGACCACTCCGTCGCCGAGGCCTACGGCGTGTGGAAGGAGAAGAAGAACTACGGCAAGACGTACATGGGAATCGAACGGTCGGCGTTCTTGGTCGGCGCAGACGGCACGATTCGCAACGCCTGGTACAAGATCAGCCCAAAGGACACGCCGACCCGGCTGCTCGAAGCACTCGCCGAATGACCGGGCTCCCGAAGCCGGCAGATGTGCTGCCCCACCGGCCTCCGTTCCTCTTCGTCGATGAGCTGATCTCGCTCGAGCCCGGTGTCAGCGCGGTTGCGACCTGGCGTCTTTCCGGTGACGAATGGTTCTTCGCTGGGCACTTTCCCGGCCGGCCGACACTGCCGGGTGTGCTGATGTGCGAGGCGATCGCCCAGGTCGGTGCGATCACGGTGCTGACCGAGCCGAGGTTCGCCGGGAAGTTGCCGCTGTTCGGGGGACTGGACAGTGCCCGCTTCCGACGTCAGGTCGGACCCGGGGACACTCTCGAGCTCCACGTTGCGTTGGATCGGATGTCGGCGCGCGCCGGCAAAGGGCACGGCCACGCGCTGCTCAACGGCGACAAAGCCTGCGAGTGTGCGCTGATGTTCGTCCTCGTCGACAGCTGACGATCACGCCGCGGCCAACCAGAGCGGCGCCGCAACCAGTGTGCAGTGCTCGCAGGGGCGGCCGCGCTCGACGAGGTCTGCCGCGGCGATCAGCCCGTGCCGAAACGCGACTTCCTCGACGACATCCGGATCGTCGCATGGACCTCCGAACCACTGGTCGACGACGTCGATGAGGCCGAGGTGATCCGGACAATCAATGCGGGTGTGCACGAGATCGGGTCGATCGATGTCGAAGATGACGTAGTGATCGGGGCGGCGTTTGGCGCTGTTGTGATGCATGCCCGCACTATGGCAAAGGGGTGTCACACGGTTGTCGACCCGGGCGATCGTTGACATTGCCGGCGCGGCACGCTTAACTGGCGTCGCTCGATTCCGTCGTTCCATGTGGAGCGACAAGCCCCGTCCAGAACCCCGCGGCCTCGCACGATGTAGCGAAAGCGGGTTGTCTGTGTCCATTACGGCGAGGGAAGTCCTGCTCGACAGATCGGGTGCGATTGGCCGCGACGCACCGAAGTTCGGCGCGCTGCGCAAGACGGCGACGGGCATCAGCGGTCTCGACGAGGTGACGGGTGGCGGCCTCCCGTCCGGCCGTCCGACGTTGGTGTGCGGGCCTGCAGGCTGCGGCAAGACGCTGATGGCGATGGAGTTCCTCGTGCGCGGCATCGTCGAGTTCGACGAACCGGGGGTGTTCGTGGCATTCGAAGAGACGATCGCGGACCTTCGCTCCAACGTTGCCTCCTTGGGGTTCGACCTCGCTCGACTCGAAGCCGATGGGCATCTGGTTCTCGACCATGTCGACGTCCTTCACGGCGACATGGAGGAAACGGGCGACTGGGACCTCGACGGACTGCTGATGCGGCTCGGCGCGGCCATCGACGCGGTCGGTGCCAAACGGGTGGTCATCGACACGATCGAGACGTTGTTCGGGGCGTTCACCAACACAGCGATCCTTCGCGCTGAGCTCGCTCGACTCTTCGCGTTCTTGAAAGAGCGCAGTGTCACGGCTGTGATCACGGCCGAACGCGGTGATGGTTCACTGACGCGGCACGGCATCGAGGAGTACGTGTCGGATTGCGTGATCGTCCTCGACCATCGCGTGACCGAGCAGACGTCGATCCGGCGCTTACGAATCTTGAAGTACCGCGGTTCGTTCCACGGCACCAACGAATACCCGTTCCTCATCGGCGAGGCCGGCATCTCGGTGCTGCCGATCACCTCGCTCAGCCTCCGGCACAACGTGTCGACGGAGCGGATGCCGACGGGCATCTCGCGTCTCGATCTCATGCTCGGTGATGGTGGCTTCTTCAAGGGCAGCACCGTCCATGTCAGCGGGACATCGGGAACGGGGAAGACGACGCTGGCTGCGCAGTTCTGCGATGCGACCTGCGCTCGCGGCGAGCGCGTCATGTTCTTCGCCTTCGATGAATCGCAGGACGAGATCATCCGCAACATGTCGTCGGTAGGAATCCACCTGCGGCAGTGGGTCGATACGGGCTTGCTGCAGTTCCAGTGCTTCCGGCCAAGCCTTCTCGGTCTCGAAGCGCACCTCTTCGCGGTGCACAAGTTCGTCGACGCGTTCGACCCGAGCGTGGTTGTCATGGACCCGATCTCCGACTTCATCAGCCTCGGCACATCGGCCGACGTCTCGGCACTGCTGACGCGCCAGGTGGACTTCCTCAAGGCGCGCGGCGTGACGTCGTTGTTCACGAGCTTGACGACGTCGAGGGAACCCACATCCGTCGAGCGACAGATGACGTCGCTGATCGATACGTGGCTGTTGGTGAAGACACTGGAAGGCAACGGCGAGCACAACCGCGTTTTGTACGTGCTCAAGGCTCGTGGAATGGCGAACAGCAACCAGATCCGCGAGTTCCTGCTGACCGACCACGGCATCGAGCTGTCGGATGTGTACGTCGGTCCGCAAGGCGTGCTCACCGGCTCGGCACGCCAGGCACAAGAGGCCAAGGAGCAGGCCGACGGCGCGGCATGGCTGGAGGAGCTCGAGCAACGGCGAGTGAACCTCGACCGGCGCCGGCAGTCCGTCGACGCGCAGACCGCGACGTTGTGGCGAGAGTTCGACGACGAGTCCGACATCGTCAAACGCTTGTTGAGCCACGGTTCGACCGGCGCCGATGACCGCGCCGGGCAACGTGTCGCCCAAGGTCTGTTGCGCGGCGCGGACGTCGCCGAGCAGAGTGTCGCCGACGGCGACAGCGACGACGAGATCGACGCCTGATGAGCGCCGTCGGAGTAGCGGGCGACGACGTCGTCTATGAGCTCACGCTCTTCGTCAGCGGCGCGTCGGACCTTGCCGCGCGGGCGATCGCAAACGCGCGAGATCTGTGCGAACTGCACTGCGCCGGCCGGTACAACCTCGCCGTCGTCGACATCCACGACGACCCGAGCGCATTGTTGACCCGTAACGTGCTGGCGACGCCGACGTTGGTGAAGAGCATGCCGCCGCCGGTACGACGCGTCGTCGGCGACCTGTCTCAGGCGGACAAGGTGGTCGCCAAGCTCGACCTGCCGATGGTCCCCGACACGCGGAGGGCGACGTAGCCGTGCCTCGTCCACGTCACCCGTCGCGGACGGGCAGCCATCTCGCAGGACCGGGCGGGCGCGTCCGCGTGGACACCAAGCTGGTCGAGTTGCCGGATGAGTTCAGCGACAGCGAGCTGCCGACGACGCTCGTCGAGGCGCTCGCACGGATGACTGACGCGGAGGACATGCTCCGCGCGATTGCCGCAGGTGAAGTCGATGCGTTCGTCGTCTCCGACGGCAAAGCCCGTCGGCGTGTCTTCACGCTGTCGACCGCGGACCGCCCGTATCGCATGTTCGTGGAGAACATGCGCGACGGAGCAGCGACGCTGTCGTCGAACGGCATCGTCATGTACGCCAACCGCCGCCTCGCAGATCTGTTGGGTCGGCCACGCGCTTCGATCGTCGGGTCGCCGATGTCTGTCTTCGTTGCGTCCGACGTACCGTTCCGGCTCGACGAGCTGCGCGGTCCGCGTGGGTTGGGTGCCACGATCGAGTTCGATCTCGTCGACAGCCGCGGACGAGCCGTTCCCGTTCTCGTCGGCATCTCAGCGCTCGACGTCGACGGCGACGACCTGACGTGCGTGACGTTCACCGATCTGAGTGGTCAGAAGGCGCAGGATCGCGAGATCTCGCGACTCGGCGAGGCGCAGGCCGAGCGAATGGCTGACCTGCAAGCCGCGCAAGAAGCGTTGACCATGCAGGCAACGCACGATGCATTGACCGGGTTGCCGAACCGGAACCTGCTCGTCGACCGCATCGCCCGAGCGCTGATCGAAGCCAAACGCAGACGCCAGTGCACCGCGGTGCTGTTCGTCGACCTCGATCGGTTCAAGCAGATCAACGACACGCAAGGTCACGCCGTTGGTGACGCCGTCCTGCGCAAGGTCGCCGAGCAACTGACGTCCGCAGTCCGCCCCGATGACACCGTCGCTCGGATCGGCGGTGACGAGTT
>DASWRR010000359.1:0-1671 GCA_036403055.1 Ilumatobacteraceae bacterium
ATGCCTTCGGACCGAATACCGATCGCGTCCGACCTGACGAGGGGGTCATCGCACGTCGAAACCACTTCGTCGAGCACCGAGATCGCGGCGAACGGATCAGCGGCGTGCCAACGCGATGTGCCGGCGGCCAGTAGGCGGCGATGCCGTTGCGGGACGGTCGGCGAGAGCGAGGCAGCGCGTTCCCATGTTGCCGCAGCTGCAGACCAGCCGCCGCGTCGGTCGGCGACCATCGCGACGGCCTCGAGCGCGCCCGCTATCGACTCGTCCGGGCCCGTGACAGCAGACGCGAGGTGCCAAGCCCGCTTGCCCGGATCGGTGACGACGCGAGCGAACGCCGCGTGGGCGTCGCGAATCTGGTCTGGCCCGACGGCCTCGCGGATCGCGGTTCGCATCAACGGGTGGGTCAGGTCGACCGACGTCGTCGTCTGGCGCGTGATGCCGGCCGCGTCGGTCGCTGCCAATGCCGCGTCGGCGCCGGCGAAGTCCTTCGCTGCAAGGTGGATGTCGCGCGCCGAGCTGTCGAACGCGGTCGCAACCACCGCCAAGGCCTGTCGCGCCTCGTCCCCGAGTGCTTTGATCCGGTCCACGAACGAACGCAGCACCTGGCCGACAGGGAGGTCGGACGTCATCGGCGAGCGACCGGCGAGTTGGTCGTCGTCGAGCGTGCGAGCGATCTCGAGGAGTGCGAGCGGGTTGCCCTCGGCGGCGTCGAGACAACGCTGCGCGACGTCGGGGTGTGTTGCCGGTCCCAGGATCGCGATCGCATCGTCGATGTCGAGCGCTTCGAGATCGATCGTCTCGAACCCCGCGCTGTCGAATGCCGACCACGCGCCCGGACGTTCCGCGACCACCGCGACGATTGGTTCGTCGTGCAGCCGGCGGAGTGCGAAGGCGAGCACGACGCAGGTTGGCTCGTCAACCCAGTGGGCGTCGTCCACCAACAACAGCAGCGGCGACTTCTCACCAGCCGCCGCGAGCGCGGCGAGCGTGGCGGCACCGACCGTCAGCTGTCCCTGGGTTGAACCGGACCCGATCGCATCTGCCAGCACCTCAGCATGAGGCTCCGGCACGTTCACATCCAACGCATCGAGCGTGCGCATCAACGACGCAAGACCCGAGTACGCCAACTGTGCGTCGGATTCGGAGCCGGTCAACCGTATGACAGTCCTGCTGGTCCGGGTCGACAGCCAATCGAGCAGGGTCGTCTTGCCCATGCCGGCGGCGCTGCGCAGGCGGATCGCCACGCCCGTCCCGCGGTCGAGGTTCGCGAGCGCCCCGCCGAGCACATCGAGCTCCGTGCGGCGGCCGACAACATCAGCCGTGCCCCGCCCGATGCCCATCTGGACCATTATGGTCCGCGAGGTCGGTGGCGGTTCAAGCTTCGTCGTCGGCGGTGAAGATCGAACCTGTCCTACGGCGTGTCCCCGGGCTCCGGTGATGCGGTCCGTGTTCGCTTGATCTCCCAGAACTCGTCGAGCGACGTCAGGGTGACGAAGGCGTCCCACATGGCAAGGCCGTCCTCGTGCGCCGGCGCTTTCGTGATCACCGGGCCGAAGATCGCGACCTCGCGTCCGTCGGGTCGGCGAAACGCAATGATCGGTGTGCCGACGTCCGGCCCGACGAGCGCCAAGCCCTCGTTCATCCGTTCGAGCAACGCGACGTCCCACGTGT
>DASWRR010000360.1:0-9491 GCA_036403055.1 Ilumatobacteraceae bacterium
CGCCGACGATGAGGAACGACACAGCCGTGTTCAGCGCTTGGTCGATCCACCAGGCGAGTGCGAATGACAGCATCATCAGCGCGATCAGACCGCCGACTGCAGCGCCGGCCATCGAAGCACTGGCCTTGCCAACCTTCGACACCTCTTCCTTCGCTTCGATCTTCGCGAGTTGCACCTCTTTGCGGAACAACGTGCTGAGGTCGGAGCTCAACTGCGAGAACAGCTCTCCGAGTGTCATCTCCGGGCTCTTCGGCTCGACGAGGCCCTGCCCGTCGCGCGTCCCGAATGAAGAGACGTTGGACTCCGCCATCACAAGCTGCCTTGGAGATCGCCTGACCCGTACGAGCGCTCTGCGTCCGGCCATCCATCGGAACCGTCACCGAGCTGGCCCATCGAACCGCTGCCCATGGTGCCGCTGCCCATCGAGCCGCTACCGATCGAGCCACTGCCCATCGAGCCGGAGCCGTACGCCGTCGAGCCGGACATGCCCTGACCCGACATCCAGTCGTTCTGACGCTGATAGCCGCCCTGCGAACCCTGGCTCGACTGGCTCGCTGCGCCGGCGCGAACGAGTCGGCCTGCGCCGAACCCGGCAGCCATTGCGATCATCAAGAACGTTCCGGGCTTGCGTCGAGCGAACTGGGCGACGTCCTCGAGGAGACCCTGCGGTCCACGCTGCTCCAACGTGTCGGCGAGGCCCATCACACGCTGACGCGCTTCGTCGAGGTACGGCGTCAACTTCGACGCCTCCTGGGGGCGGCCCTCTGCCAGCGCGCGGATCTGATCCGACACCGTGCGCAGTCCGTTCGCCGCGTCGCGACCGCGCGACTCGGCTTGCGTGCGGACCTCGTCCTTCGTCTGGCCGAGCAGCGTATGCAACTGCTGCTTTGCCTGACCGGCAACGTCCTTCACTTGGTTCGCCGCTTCGTTCGCGACGTTCTTCACACTTTCCACACCGGTCGAGGCGACCTGCGACGCCTGGGCTGTCGCTGTCTGCGTGCTCGTCGTCTGCGTGCTCGAACCGCCATCTGAGAGATCGGGACGTGGCAGCGGTTGACCGGCCGCGGGCTGCCCGGTCGTGTCCGGACCCGGCCGGTCCATCGTCGTCCTGTAGAGATCTTCGTTCGTGGGACCGTTCGCTTGCGACACGATCACTCTCCCTTCCTCGGCATCACTGGCTGGCTGGATGCACCGGTTCGTCCGGCTGGTGACGGTGAGTATCCAGGCGGTTCGACCGCTAAACGGGCACCGGCAAAATCAGTCCAAGAGGTGACGCGTTGTGACGCCGCGGCGGCCGACACCCGCGGTCACACGGTGACTGTCCATGCGACGGTCACCGCGTGACAACCTCGGCATGGACGCGAACGGACAGGCGAATTGGGCCTGGTCCGAGTGGCCCAATGGTGCCGATTCCGCTCAAGTCACGGCATGCAACCTCCGATGCCAAGGAGTGGAATCGCACCAGCGGGCACTGAACTCGATGAGCCGCAAGGAGGGTGAGTTCACCCTGCTGCTCGACGAGCAGTTCGACATCCTCTGGCACACCGATTCGCTGTCGCGGATCCTTGGATGGCCCGACCTGCGCGGCCGCAACGGCACCGAGTTCGTTCATCCGGACGATCTCGAGCTGGCCCTCGAGACGATGACACAGGCGCTCGCTGGTGGCGAGCACAACGGCTTGGACGCGACGTTCGCGCCGGAGTCTGCTGACATCCGCCTGGCCGACGTCCACGGTGTCTGGCATTCGTTCGAGACGACGACGTGGAACCACATGGACGATCCGGACGTCCGAGGTGTCTTGTGCACCTGTCGCCGAGTGCATGACCGTTCGGACGTTGCCCGCGCGATCGAGATGCTCGGGTCGGGCGAAGACGTCAACGCTGTCGTACCGATCATCGCGCGCCTGGCTGATCACTCGATGGGCGGTGCAGCGGTGAGGACCGCGTTCGCGTGGAAGCAGGATGACCGCACGATCGTCGTCTCTGCCGAAGGACGCACACCCCTCGAACCGGAACTTGCCGACGTCGCCTGCGTTGTGTGGACGGAACGTCTCAACGCACCGATCGTGATCACGGATCTCGACGACCCACTGCTCGACGGCGCCGGGCGGGCCGCCGCCGCCGCCGGCTATCGCGCCGCGTTCATCGTGCCGATCGAAGCACCGTCAGGCGACGAGATCCTCGGCGCGATGGTGGCGTGGAGCGCGTCGACCGTCGACTTCCAAGCACCGCGTCAATCGCCGCTGCACGTCGCCCTGCGCCTCGCCGCGTTGGCGATCGAAGATCATCGCACCAAGCGAAATCTCAGGTGGGCTGCGGCACACGATCCGCTCACGGGATTGGCGAACCGTGCCGAGTTCGCACGCCGCCTCGACGCATTGGCCCACGACGATCTCGTGCTCCTGTACGTCGACCTCGACGACTTCAAGCCGATCAACGACGCGCACGGTCATCCTGTCGGCGACATCGTGCTGACCGAGGTGGCGCGGCGCATTGCCAACGTGATCGGCCCGCGCGACACCGTCGGGCGTCTCGGTGGCGATGAGTTCGCTGTCGTGTGCGCCGGAATGAGCGATCCGATGCAGGGCCGTGCCGTCGGCGACCGAATCGTCCGGGCGATTCGCGTCCCGATGATCGCGAACGGATTGCGACTGTCTGTTGGGGCATCCGTCGGCGTCGCCGTCGGTGCTCAGCCGCTGATTCCGGCGTTGCTCGCACGACGGGCCGACGAGGCCCTGTACTGCGCGAAGAACGCCGGGAAGAACACCGTCTGGCTCGCCAGTTGAGCTGTTCGAGCAACCCAGCCGGGTGACACGCGGCTAGGGTGAGCGGTCGGTCGTCCGAACCCTTCAAAAATGAGAGGGGCTCTCTCCACCTGCCTTGGAGTTGCAGCTTCCCATGCTCGAAGACTCAGCGTTGCGGCGAAGCCTCGACGCGCTCTCGTCGTTCTTCATCGGGACCGCCACGATGTCCGACACCCTCTTCAACGTCACGGACCTTGCCGCGCAGGCGATCCCCGCGGCAAAGTTCATCGGCTTGACGATGATCGTCGACAACAAGCCGACAACTGCCGTTTTCAGCGATCCGGAGTCGCCGGAGATCGACCAGGCGCAGTACAGCTCCGGCAAGGGGCCGTGCATCGAGGCCTTCGCCACCGGCGAGGTCCGCGTCATCCGGTCGACACGGGAACCCAATGAATGGCCCGAGTTCAGCGAGGCATGCCTGCAGCACGGCATCCTCAGCACCCTGTCGCTGCCGCTCGCCATCGCCGGAATGCCGCTCGGTGCAATGAACTTGTACGCCGACGCCGAAGGACTGTTCGATCAGGCCGAGATCGAGACGGCGTCGTTGTTCGCATCACAGGCGTCGATCGTGCTCGCCAACTCGCAGGCGTACTGGGACGCTCGATCACTCGGTGACCAACTCAGCGAGTCGATCGCATCGCGAGCAGTCATCGAACAGGCCAAGGGCATCATCATGGGGTCGATGCGCTGTACCGCGGACCAGGCCTTCTCCTACCTCGTGCAGCAATCACAACAGACCAACACCAAGCTGCGTGTCGTCGCCCAGAACATCGTCAACGACACCACCCGACATCTCCGCGGCGTCACCTGACGACACGTGCGCTCGTCGCTCGCTGTGCACCCGAACGGGTGATCGCGCCCTTGACGCCGAGCCGCACGAGCGACAAGATGGGTCGGGGTTCAGACCGGTAGCCCTGTTCCACAAGGGTGTCGCGCATGCACGACCTGCTGCACGTCGACGTCTCCGGGCTCAACGGGACGATCGTGCTCGCCGTTCACGGTGAGATCGACGCGGCATCAGCGCCGTTGCTCGAGTCAGCGTTCGAGGATCTCACGGGCGGAGCGCCCGTGCTGGTCGACATGTCGGGCGTCAGCTTCATGGATTCGAGCGGTCTTCACACCCTGCTCACACAGACCTTGCGCATCCGCGAGGACGACGGCACGATCCACATCTGCAACCCGTCGGACGCGGTGCAGCGGGTCGTCGAGCTGACCGGCCTCGGCGAGTTCTTCTACGAGCCCGACAGCACGAGCTGAGCTGTTTCGCCGAGCCCACATACGGGTACGCGGCGTGCATGACGAGTCGTATCGATCAAGTGACGATGGACGCGCACGACGTCGACCTGATGTCGAAGTTCTGGTCGTCCGCCCTCGGCTATCGAATCGATCGTGGCGACGACGGGTGCGCGAAGTTGGTATCGGAGAACGATGCAGCCGCGGCGCCGAACATCTGGCTGCAGAAGGTCGACGAACCGAAGCTCGGCAAGAACAGATGCCATCTCGATCTCGTGGCGGCCGATCCCGCAGCCGAAGTCCTGCGGCTGTTGGATCTCGGCGCAACCCGGGCCGACGTCGGGCAAACCGGCGATGAAGGCTTCCAGGTCATGGCCGATCCCGAAGGAAACGAGTTCTGCGTGTTGCAGCGAGCGGACACATCCGCCGCTGCGAGCACGACACCCGCGGACCCCGACGCGCCAGGGCTGTCCGCGTTGGGCCTCCAGCCCGATGACCCGGTGGAGCCGAACGAACCGGCCTGACGCGGTCGTCTACACCTAGTCGAGCGTGGCGAGGACGTGCGGGACTTCGTCCAAGAGTTCGCGGGCGATGAAGCTCATGGTACCGAGCCGCTCGCTGAGCCGGTTTCCGGCGACCGCATGGACGTATGTTCCCCAGCACGCAGCTTGTGCGCCGTCGCCACAACGTGCCGCGGCGCCGGCGGCGAGGCCGGCCAGCACATCGCCAGACCCTGACGTCCCGAGCCCCGGCGTCGCCGGTTCGGCGTGCCATCGACGACCGTCGAACGAAGCGATCTCGCCGAAGCACGTCACGACGGCGCCGAGCCGCTCGGCGGCGCAACCCGGCTGATCGTCCTGGCGACCGAGCCCGAGGCCATCGACGAGACGCTGCAACTCCTCGCGGTTCGGCGTCAGGACGAGCCGGCCGCCGAGGCCGTCGACGATGTCGCGCTCGATCGTCGCGATCGCGGCGAGCGCGGCAGCGTCGGCGACGAGCACGCCGTCGGGCGCCATGTGCCGAGCGATCGCGTCGACGATGACGGCAACCGCCGCAGGGTCGGTCATGCCGGGCCCGACGAGTATTGCCTGCGCGCGAGCGATGGGCTCGGCGAGCGTCGACGCAGCATCGGCGGCGACGAGATGGTTCTGGTCGTCGACGGTGATGGGCAGCACGAGTGCCTCCGGTATCGCAATCGACAACCCCATCGCGATGGGTGCAACCGTGGCGATCTGCAGCCGGCCCGCGCCCATTCGGAGCGCAGCGACGCCCGCCAGCAGTGCCGCACCCGCTGTCGTCGTCGAACCGGCGATCACCAGCACTGTCCCTCGTGTCGTCTTGTCACCGTGCTCGTCGATGGGCAACGGCCAGGAGTGCAGCAACGCGGCGTCGAGCGCGACCGGCGCGGCGACCTCGTCAGCGCGGGGCGACAGGTGCATCTCGCTCCTCCGTCACGGGCTCGTTCGCCTGCTCGAGCGGCGTCGTCCATCCATCGAGAACGAGATGCGGCGTGCCACCTGCGTCGGTGACGTACGTCGTCAGGGAGCAGTTTGCGATCCTTCCGCCGCCGAGCGCCAGCGCCTGCGCCTCGTCCAGATCCTCGAGGAGGTACCGCATGATGACGATCACGACTTCGTGCGTGACGATCAACACGCGGCGGCCGGCGTGCTCGCGTCCGATGGAATCACGCAACGACCTCAGCCGCAGCGCGACGTCGACCCAGCTCTCTCCTCCCGGCGGCCGATGGTAGAACTTTCCCAGTCGTTGCCTCCGCTTGAACTCGTCGGGATAGCGCGCCTTGATCCCGTCGTGCGTGAGAAGGTCGAGGATTCCGAGCTCGCGCTCTCGCAGGCGTTCGTCTTGATGGACCTTGAGATCGAGTCGCGCCGCAGACAGCACTGCGGTCGCAGTGTCGACGGCTCGGGCGTACGGCGAAGCAAGCACGACGCCCGGGCGTTCCTCGGCGGGCTGGCGACCCAACCACGCACCGAACGCGCCGGCCTGACGCCGCCCGAGTTCGGACAATGGTACATCCATGTCACGATCGGCGATGTCGAGCACGTCGACGCGCCGACCGCGCGCCGCGTCCCTGACGACGTTCCCCTGGCTCTGGCCGTGCCGGAGCAACCAGATGGCAGCAGGTTCGCTCAGCATTCGTCGCACTGGCTACCCGCGGTGCCAGACGTTCAAACGGCCTGTCGAGCGGCCGACGTGAGTCGTCGTCGGGTTTACACGCGGCGATCTCTGGGCACTCCCCGAAGCACGACATCGCTCCGGCGATGTATTGACAAGGAGGAGCCAAAATGGGCGCATTGAGCCTCTTGCTCATCGCAGCAGGTGCAATCTTGACGTGGGCAGTGACGGACAACTCCACAGGATTCGATCTCCACACGATCGGGATCATCCTGCTGGTCGTCGGAATCGTCGGGTTCCTGGCATCGCTTGCTCGTGGATCGATGCTCGGCTTCCGCAGCACTCGCGAGAGCCATGTGTCGTCCGATGGCCGCACCGTGGTCGAGAACGAGCGCGTCGGCGGGATCTGAACAATCTGAAATAAGCGGCCGAGGGGAAGGATTGCCCCTCACATTCAGCCGTGGTTCTGCCGATAAAACGAGGTGGACCATGACTCGCATGCGGCGCCCGACAAGTGGCTCGGGCGTCCATGGCTGTCGCGTGGTGTGCGCTTTGCGGTGTACGCAGTGCCGTTCGTGTGCTCGATCCTGGCCGCGCTCGCCCTGTCGGAGGCGATCCCGCTGGCCGACGGATGGCCACTCGCGATCGGGCGCGTCATTGCAATCGCTGCAGGGTCGACCATCGTCCTGTACGCCGCAGATCGCCTGACACGGCGGGCGTTGCCACTGGCGGCGCTGCTCGGCCTGACGTTGGTGTTCCCCGACGAAGCGCCATCGCGATTCAAGATCGCGATGCGCGCCGGGGGGACGACCGAGCTCAGCCGGCGGCTGGCGGACTACCGCCGAATTGGTGCGCACGAGCCTGCGATTGCTGCCACCCGCGTGCTCGAGCTCGTCGCTGATCTCAGTCGACACGATCGGCTCACACGCGGGCACTCCGAACGAGTCCGCGCCTATTCACAGATGATCGGCGAAGAGCTCGGCCTCTCGGAATCGGAGATCGACTCGTTGCGGTGGGCCGCGCTGTTGCACGACATCGGCAAGCTCGAGGTGCCGTTCGAGATCTTGAACAAGCCGGGGAGTCTCACCGAGGAGGAGTTCGACGTCGTCCGCAAGCATCCCGGTATCGGTGCGAAGCTGGCGGCTCCACTCGCCGGCTGGCTCGGCGCCTCTGTGCGCGCTGTCGGCGAGCACCATGAGCGCTGGGACGGGAAGGGATATCCGAACGGGTTGCGCGGTCCGGACATCGCGCTCGCGGCGCGCATCGTCGCGGTCGCCGACACGTTCGACGTCATGACCTCGGTGCGGTCGTACAAGAAGCCCGGCACTCCCGCCGAAGCACGTGCGGAACTGGCCCGCTGCGCCGGTACCCAGTTCGACGCGAACGTCGTGCGGGCGTTCTTGAACATCTCGCTCGGCAAGCTGCGTCTCGCGATGGGTCCGCTTTCGTGGCTCACCCAGCTCGCGTTCTTTCCCGCTCGGATTGCCGCGGCAACGTCAGCCGCGCCCGCACTGATGGCCGCCGCCGGGATGACTGCTGCGGCACTCGGGACGGCTGCAGGTCCTGGCACCGCGCCCCAGCACGAAGGGCATCGACCGAGCGCCGCGGTTGCGGCAGCGTCGACCACGATCGACGTCGATCACACCACGATCACCGTGTCCGTCCCGAACACCGAGCCGCGCTCCACGACGCCCGCAACCGGAACGCGGTCGACGGCCGACATCGTTGACATCGTCGACACCACCTCGGCGACGACGACGACTGTCGCACCGTCGACGTCGACGGCAACCAACCAGCCGCTACCCACGCGCGTCACCATCGGAATCGGGGGGCCAGTCGACCAGACGGTACCGGTCATCGGCGGTGCCACTCGCCCGCCCGTCACGACGACGTCCGCTCCACCGACGACCCCGGCCGCAACACCTACGCCGACGGCGACACCGACGACGGCTGCGCCGACCACGCCTCCGACCACCGCTCCGCCGACCACCACAGTTGCGGCCCCCGGCACGGCGAGGTACCTGCTCGCGTCGTCGGCAGCGGGCAACGTCGCGTCGCAGTCTGTGCTGCCGCTGGTGACGCGTGCCCCGCTGAACGCAACGCTTCCGAACCTCGACGTCGACCGTGACGCCGAGGCCGGCCGCTTGCTACGACGGGACTCGTTGCTCGCGCTCGGGACGACGGATCACATTCAACGATTCCGGCTCGATCCTTCCGGCAAGATCGTGATGAACGGCCCGGCGAACTTCGTGCTCTACGCGGCGGCGAAGCAGCTCAAGCTCGAGCGAGTTCAGGCCCAGGCTGCGCTCGTCGACTGCCTGGATGGCGGTTTGTGCGCTGTGTTCGCCACGCGCACCGTCAACTTCACGGGCGTGAACGGCTTCACGCCGATCACGTTCGATTTCGGTGCGCAGACTCGCACGATCGCAGCGTCGCACGATCTCGAGCTGTGGATCATCGTGACGACAGCCTCGGACCACGACATGTTCATGGCCTACGACACGACGGGGTTCGAAAGCGCACTCACCATCACTGGGTGACGGTCGACGGCTCGTCCGTCAGCGATACGCACCGACGATCGTCGCCTTCATGGCGAGCGGCGGGACATCGCAGCGATCG
Organism: Ilumatobacteraceae bacterium; assembly: GCA_036403055.1. Classification (GTDB taxonomy): domain Bacteria; phylum Actinomycetota; class Acidimicrobiia; order Acidimicrobiales; family Ilumatobacteraceae; genus JAENVT01. Next base: position 8,789 of record DASWRR010000360.1, read on the forward strand.
GCGATGTCGGCGACGAATGCTTGAAATGCGGGCACCGCCTGGAGCGAGTCGGGATCGACGACATCGTGCTCGATCACTACATGGACGAAGCTGATCCCGTCCTCGAGGCGGAAGACCTTGTACGTGAAGCCGTTCGGCTCTCGCGCGTCGAGATCTGCGAAGACGGCTTCGATCAATCGCTGGTTCTCGTCTGCTCGATCGGGCTTGGCCTGATAACGCACGACGGTTGCACTCATTCGGCTCTCCTGTTCACGACTGATCGGTCACGACGCAGGGTAGATCCAAACGTCACGCGCCGAACGTGTCGCGTATGAGGGTCGCTGTGTTCGCCGCAACTTGCGAGAAATCGTCCGGCGACACTCGGCTCTCGGCGGCAGTGCGGACGGCTTTCGTCGCGTCGTGAAGCGATTGGATCTGCGCTTTGCCGAGCCAAGGACTGCGCACGATCAACTTGTCGATGTCGGCGTCGACGAGGTCGAGCGCGTCGAGCACGCCGGCTTGGACGGTGTCGCCTGTTCCCGCGATCGCCTGCTCGTACTCGATGGTCAGCGCCTCGATCCGTGTTCCGAGCGTGTCGCCCTTCGCCCGCACGTCGCGTGCTGCTTCGGACGCGGTGATCGCGGTCGAGCGACCGGCGACGATTCCGACGATCAGCCCGACGAGCAACGTCGCGAGTGCCACGAGCGCCGCATTGCGTCGTCGC
>DASWRR010000361.1:0-3723 GCA_036403055.1 Ilumatobacteraceae bacterium
CAAGCACGCCAAGGACCTCGGCATCCGCGTCGGTCCCGGACGTGGATCGGCAGCGGGCTGCGCGGTTGCGTACTGCCTGCGGATCACCGATCTCGATCCCATCAAGTACGACCTCCTCTTCGAGCGGTTCCTCAACCCGAGCCGCATCTCGATGCCGGACATCGACATGGACTTCGACTCCCGGTACCGCGACGAGATGATCCGCTACGCCGCCGAGAAGTACGGACGCGACCACGTTGCCCAGATCATCACGTTCGGCACGATCAAGGCGCGCAACGCGGTGCGCGACGCTGCCCGGGTTCTCGGATACCCGTACGGAGTCGGCGACAAGATCGCCAAGGCGATGCCGCCGCTCGTGATGGGACGCGACACGCCACTGAAGTACTGCTTCGAGCAGACCCCGAAGTACCTCGACGGGTACAAGGCGGCGGGCGAGCTGCGCGCGATGTGCGACGCGGACCCCGACGTCAAGCGCGTGGTCGACGTCGCCAAGGGGCTCGAAGGTTTGAAGCGCAGCGACGGCATTCACGCCGCCGCGGTCGTCATCACCAAAGAGCCGCTCACGAACTACCTCCCGATCCAACGAAAGCCGGAGGCCGGCGGCAAGCCGGAGGATGCGCCGGTCGTGACGCAGTACGAGATGCACGGCGTCGAGGAGCTCGGGCTGCTGAAGATGGACTTCTTGGGGTTGCGCAACCTCGATGTCATCAGCGACACCGTCGCGATGGTGCGCGTCGTCAAGGATCCGGGGTTCGACATCGACTCCGTCCCGCTCGACGACCAGATGGTCTTCGACCTCATGGCGCGCGGCGAGACGATGGGCGTCTTCCAGTTGGAGTCGCCGCCGATGCGGGCGCTGCTGCGTTCACTCGCACCGACGAGCTTCGGCGACGTGTCCGCTGTGCTCGCGCTGTATCGGCCGGGGCCGATGAGCGTCAACATGCACTACGACTACGCGGATCGCAAGAACGGCCGACAAGAGGTCAGCTACTTCCACGAGGACGCCAAGGAGGTGCTCGGCGACACGTACGGCCTGATGATCTATCAGGAGAGCGTGATGCGCGTCGCCCAGAAGTTCGCGGGGTACTCGCTGGCCGAAGCCGACAACCTGCGCAAGGCGATGGGCAAGAAGTCGCGCGAGGTCATGGCCGCGGCTCGAGCAGCGTTCGAAGCCGGTGCCGAGCGCAGTGGTTATGGCCATGCGCTCGGCAAGCAACTGTTCGACGTGATCGAGCGCTTCGCGGACTACGCGTTCAACAAGAGCCACACGTTCGGGTACGGGCTCGTCACCTATCAAACGGCGTATCTGAAAGCCCACTACCCGGTCGAGTACTTCGCCTGCCTGTTGACGAGCGTCAAGAGCAACCTCGACAAGGCTGCGGTCTACCTGTCGGACGCACGCAGTCTCGGCATCAAGGTGCTCACGCCCGACGTCAACCGATCGGTGATGGACTTCGCCACGGTGACACCGGAGGAGGTCGCCGGTTCGATCACGCTGCCCGCCGGTTCGCCGGGTGCCATCACGTTCGGCCTCTCCGCGATTCGCAACGTGGGTGAAGGTCTCGTCGAGCTCCTGCTCGCGGAACGCGATGCCAACGGACCGTACGACTCGTTTCACGAGTTCGCCGAGCGCGTGCCGGAGCCGGTGCTCAACAAGAGAACCGTCGAGTCGCTGATCAAGGCCGGGGCGTTCGACTCGCTCGGTCACCCTCGCCGCGGGCTGCTGATGGTGTTCGAACAGATCATCGACGGCACGCTCGTGCGCCGACGCGAACGGGATCAGGGCGTGATGAGCCTCTTCGGCGACCTCGGCGGCGACACCGTCGACGGGTTCGACGAGCGAGTCGCGATCCCGACGAACGAGTTCGACAAGAGCGATCGTCTGCGTTTCGAGAAGGAGATGCTCGGTTTGTACGTCTCCGACCATCCGTTGCTCGGTGTCGAGGCGGCCCTGCGGCGCAAGGTCGACTGCGGGATCGCCGAGGCGCCCGAGCGCGACGACGGCGCTGTCCTCGTCCTCGGTGGCGTCATCACCAACATGGCTCGCAAGTTCACCAAGAAGGGCGACCAGATGGCGGTGTTCGTCCTCGAGGACCTGGACAGCACCATCGAGGTCACGGTCTTCCCGCGGGCGCTGATGGAGCTCGGCCACAAGTTGGTCGACGACGCCATCGTCACCGTGAAGGGACGAGTCGACAAGCGCGACGACGTGCGAGTCGGCTTCATGGCACTCGACGTCAACATCGTCGAGGGTCTCGACACGTCGGCGTCCGCGGCGCTTCGGCTGAAGGTTCCGTCGACGTCACTCAACGAGCTGAAAATTCACCAGATCCGCAAAATTCTTCGCGACCACCCCGGCGAGTCGCCGGTCTACCTGCACATCGGCCAAGGGAAGATATTGCGCCTGGCAGACGAGTTCTGCGTCGATCTGGACCGGGCGGTCGGTGAGCTGCGCATGTTGCTCGGCCACGAGGCCGTCATGCTCTAATCGGCCTCCGCCTTTTCGAAATCTCGCTTTTTCTGGCACAATGGAGACCTCGCACGACGACATGGGGAGCTCTATAGCATGCCAATCCAGGTGGAAACCAGGGACTGTGCAGCGCTCACCGACGCCGATCTCGACGAAATGGCGTCCATGGGCGGAGCGTTCGACATCGGAGTGTTGTCGAAGGCCAAAGAAGATTGGGTGCTGTGCACGACGGCGCGCGTCGACGACAAGCTGCATGGCTACACGTTCTCGACCCTGGAACGCATCGGTGGCACACCGTGCGTTCTCGTCGGCCTGCTCAGCGTGAAGCGCACGAGCAAGCGCGACCAGGTGCTGAAGGGCCTGATGAGCGAGGCGTTCCACAGGGCGCTCATGGCCTTTCCCGACGAAGACGTCGTCATCGGCTCGCGGTTCGTCACCGTCGACTCGCTGGAAGCGTTCAAGCAGGTCGCCGAGCTCATCCCGCGCCCAAGTCATCGCGCTGTCGGCGAGGAGCGGGCGTGGGGTCGACGTCTGGCGAAGCGGTTCGGGGTCGACTCGAGCTACGACGAGCAGTCGTTCGTCGTCAAGACCAACGGTCAGAGCGGGTTCCTCGATCACGAGACGCTCAAACCCGAGAAGATCAAGCCGGACCTCGTCGCCCTGTTTGCGAACGTCAACCCGAAGAAGGGTGGCTCGCTGATCGTGCACGGCTGGGTGATGGCCGAGGATCTGCTGAAGCTGGGCGCTCGCTGAGCGAGCAACCCAACGCCTCCGACGCCCAGGTCGTCGAGGCGGTCATCCGCCGTCGTCGCATGACGAGGCAGTTCTCGCCGGAGCCGCTCGATCCGCACGTGGTGGGCGCGCTCGTCGACGCGGCGCGCCGCGCACCGTCGGCGGGGTACAGCCAAGGTGTGCACTTCGTCGTACTGACCGGTGACGCCGTCGCTCGTTTCTGGCAGACGACCGACGCCGAGGCCTGGTTCGCCACCACCCAAGAGGGCGTCCTGCACGCGCCGGTGATCGTGTTGCCGATCGCCGACCCTGCGGCGTACACGTCGAGATACTCCGAGACCGACAAGACGGGACACGGCCTCGAGATCGCGGCGAACTGGCCGGTGCCGTTCTGGTTGACCGACACCGCGATGGCGGTGCAGAACCTGCTGCTGCTGGTCGAGGCACATCACCTCGGTGCGTTGTACTTCGGGATCTTCCGCAACGTCGACGTGTTGCTCACCGACCTCGGTGTACCCGAC
>DASWRR010000362.1:0-8364 GCA_036403055.1 Ilumatobacteraceae bacterium
TGATGCCGGCGGTGAGATGAACAGCTGCGTCGTGTCGATGCGCCAGATCGGCCACAGGATCGCGGCGAACGACAGCCCGTTGATGATGAACAGCCAGCCGGGATCGAGCCACCGCACGAGCAGTGCAGCGAGCGCCGGACCGAAGATGCGTGAGCCGGTCATCACCGCGGTGTTGAGTGACACGACGTTCGAGATGTGGCGCGGTTCGACGAGCTCGATGACGAATCCGCGGCGCGCTGGGTTGTCGATCGCCTGAACGGTGCCGTTGCCCAGCGATACGAGATAGATGACCGGGAGTGATGCCCAGCCGACCAACGCAAGCACGCCGAGGAGGATCGCCAACGTCGCTTGCCCGGTCTGCGTGAGCATCGTCATCTTGCGCTTGTCGACCCTGTCCGCGATCGCGCCGGCCCACACGCCCAGCACCAGCATCGGGAGGAACTGACAGAACAACGTGATGCCCACGTCGGTCGCCTTGCCGGTTCGTTGATAGACCAGCAGCGATACTGCGGTCATCTGGATCCACGAGCCGATGTTGCTGAAGCTGAGCCCGAGGAAGAACAGTCGAGCGTTCCGATGCTCCAACGAGCGGAACATCTGCGACTGAGCCATCGTCTAGTTCTATCGGCATCGCCGCAAGCCCCGGCAGTCGGCGGGCTCGCCGGGCTCGGCGAAGAAGGCTGGTGGTAACGTTCGACTGTGCTCGTTGCCGCGCGCGGCCGAAGATTGTTGCTCGCTGCGATCGTTTCGCTCACAGCGGCCTGTTCGGCACCCTCACCCGAGAACCCCGAGGTCCGCGCCGGCGCGGTCTACGACACGATCGTGCGATGGTTCGCCCAATCATCGACGAGTGACCCGAAGCCGCTACCCGTTTTCATCGAGCCCCGTGGCGAGGGCGCATCCATTCAGTTGGATGTGCAGGCCGAACTGATCAAGTCGACGAAGGATGTCGCGACCGTGAAGTTCATCGACTCGCGCGACGAGGCGTTGATCACCAACGACAGCGGCAAGCTCGTCGTCGCGGACGGCGGCATCCTCCTGCGCCTCGCTCCCGTCGTCGAGCAAGGCAAGAAGGTCACGATCGATGTCGACGTCCACGAGGAGGACGAGCGGTTCCGGACGATGCAGTTCAACCTCGACTCCGTCAACGATCAGTGGGTGATCCGTCAGCCGCCCACACAGATCCCGCCAGGCTGACCGCGCTACGCGGAGGCCACGTCGATCGCGCCGGTGCCGCGAAGTCGACGCTCTGCGATCAATCCACCGGCCGCCTGGATCACCGCCATCGATTGCGCCGCCGTCGGATCGAGCGTTCCACCGACGACCGCGGCGACATCGTCGCTCACTGCTTCCCACAACGGGCGCGCCGCTGACTCGGCCGGCACCGGGCCGCGTGCGTCGAGCACGCGCACCGCGCTGTCCGCCACGACGATCGCGACGTAGTGGTCGCCTTGCTCGGCGAAGCGCATCGCCTCGGCGAGTAGCGCGAGCGGCAGACCGTCCGTCGCCGCACGCGGTCGCTGTCCGAGCAGCCAGCGGCCCGCTTCGTGACGCAACGACAGCTGGAGCTCCGACGCATACGAGATCCCCGCCAGGATCAACACGGCCGCGACCACGGCGAACCCGACACGCGGACCGGGATACACGAGCACGGCGACTGCCGCTCCCGTGACGTTCGCGAGCTGGAAGAGAAGCTCGCTCCGGGAGATGACGCGGCCGCGCATGAGGTGCGGAACGCCTCCGTACAGCGCGTCCATCGCGCGCGCGGCAACGCTGCCGCCGAGGCCGATCGCGAGCGCGATCAACACGATGCTGAGGCTCCCGATCGTGAGCACTCCAAATGCCGACATCGCACCCGGTATCAGCAACGTCAGCACGACGATCCCGTTCGACGAGAACGCGCGATGCAACCGCGGCGACACCATCGTTCCGAGAAACGTTCCGATGCCCGCCGCGACGAGCGCGGCGACGAAGATCCACGCGTCACCGCCACCGCGTTTGATCGACAACGCGAGTAGGAACGTGAGCGCGCCCTCGGCCGCGCGAATCGTCGCGACGGCGGGTGCCGCGCGGCGCACGTCTGTCGGTGTCTCGACGCGGATCACCGCGCTCTCGACCCGCGGCTCGACAGCGAGCGCCGGGATCCGGCTCGCGAGGACCGCCGCGGTGATGAAAACCGCGGCCGCCGCGATCGGCAACCACTTCACTCCGACGAGACCGATCAGCGCTCCCCCCACTGCAGCACCGATGCCCCCGGCGATCGTGCCGGTTCTGGCGAGGTGGCCACTGGCTGTCACGAGCTCGGTTCGTTCCGGCGCGAGCTGCGCGACCATCGCAGTCTTCGCCAAGGCGTACGCCTTGCGCGACAGCAGGATGCCGAACACCAACGGGTAGAACGCGAGCGACAGCAGCGAGCTCGCCAGCAACAAGGCGAAAACGGCGCGGGCGACATGGGAACAGATGACGACGACGCGAGAACCGGCGCGGATCCGATCGAGCGCGGGCCCGACGATCTGGGCGACGACGGCGAGCGGTGCCGCTGTCAGCAGGAGGTACAACAGGATGCGGCTGCGCGACGCCTCGAGCGAGACGCTGAAGAACAACGAGCCGACCAGTGACAGCGTGATCAACGAATCGGCGAAGTCGTCGACCGCGTGCGTCAGCGTCAGCTGGCGGATCGACCGTGGCCCGGCAAGCGCGGCGCCGACGCGCGACACCAAGGCCGGCCGCGCCATGCGCCCGTCAGCCGATGCTCGTGCCACCGCGCCGAGTATCGCAGAGCGGGGGCGGACGCTGCGCCGCGACCGACCGCCGTGTCGATCAATCGTCGAGCTTGAGCGCCGAGATGAAGACATCGCCCGGGACTTCTACCCGCCCGATCGACTTCATCTTCTTCTTGCCTTCCTTCTGCTTCTCGAGCAACTTTCGCTTGCGCGTGATGTCGCCGCCGTAGCACTTCGCGAGCACGTCCTTGCGCTTCGCCTTGACGGTCTCGCGAGCGATCACCTTGCCACCGATCGCCGCCTGGATCGGCACGTCGAACATCTGGCGTGGGATGAGCTCCTTCAACTTCTCGCACATCCGGTTTCCGTAGGCGAATGCCTTGTCGCGATGCACGATCGTCGAGAACGCGTCGGCCGGAACACCGTTCAACAGCAGGTCGACACGCACCAACTGGCTGCGCTGATAACCGCTCATCTCGTAGTCGAGGCTGGCGTAGCCCTGAGTCCGGCTCTTCATCTGATCGAAGAAGTCGACGACCACCTCGGCGAGCGGGATCAGGTAGTGCAACTCGACGCGCTCGGGCGACAGGTACTCGAGCTTCGACAGCTCACCGCGCCGCGACTGGCACAGCTCCATCAACGTGCCGGTGTAGTCCTTCGGTGTGATGATGCTCACGCGGAAGAACGGCTCCTCGATGAAGTCGATGTTCTGCGTCGGCGGTAGATCCGCCGGATTGTCGATCAACTCGACGTCACCGTTGGTCTTGCGGACGCGGTACTCGACGCTCGGTGCGGTCGCGATCAAGGCGAGGTTGAACTCACGCTCGAGGCGCTCCTTGACGATCTCCATGTGCAACAGCCCGAGGAAGCCGCAGCGGAAACCGAACCCGAGGGCGCCGGACGACTCCGGCGTGTAACTGATCGAGGCGTCGTTCAACTTCAACTTCTCGAGGCTCTCGCGCAGCGTCTCGAAGTCGTCGCCATCGATCGGGAACAAGCCGCAGAACACCATCGGCTTCGGATCGTGATAGCCGTCGAGCGCCTCCGTGGCACCGTGCGCGAACGTGGTCACCGTCTCACCGCTTCTTGCTTGCGCAACGGTCTTGATGCCGGCGATGAGGTAGCCGACCTCACCCGGGCCGAGCTCGGGCACAGGAGTCGGCACGGGCCGGCGGACGCCGATCTCGATGGCCTCCTGTGGCGTGCCGGCCTGCATGAACATCAACTTGGAGCCAGCGGTGATGCGGCCGTTCATCACCCGGATCGAGCTCACCACACCGCGGTACTGGTCGTACTGGCTGTCGAAGATCAGCGCCTGCAGCGGTGCGTCGGCGTCGCCTTTCGGCGCCGGGATCCGCTCGCACACGGCATCGAGCAGCAGACCCACGCCATCACCCGTCTTGGCCGAGATCCGCAGGATGTCTTCCGCTGGAATGCCGAGGACGGTCTCGATCTCCATCGCGTACCGGTCCGGGTCCGCGGCCGGCAGGTCGATCTTGTTGAGCGCCGCGACGATCTCGAGATCGTGCTCCATCGCCAGGTAGCAGTTCGCCAGTGTCTGGGCCTCGATCCCCTGCGCCGCGTCGACGACCAACACGACGCCTTCGCAGGCTGCGAGGCTACGGCTGACCTCGTAGCCGAAGTCGACGTGGCCCGGCGTGTCGATCAGGTGCAGGGTGTAACCCTTCCAATCGACACGCACGTTCTGCGCTTTGATCGTGATGCCGCGCTCACGCTCGAGGTCCATGGAGTCGAGGTACTGCGAGCGCATGTCCCTGGCGTCCACGGCGTTGGTGATCTCGAGAATGCGGTCGCTGAGAGTGCTCTTGCCGTGGTCGATGTGGGCAATGATCGAGAAGTTGCGAATGCGTGAGAGGTCCATGTCCGGTCGCTAGATGCTATCGGCGGCACTCCAGAGGTGGTTGGAGCTCCGGACCCGCGCTGTTAGCCTTGCGTGGCTCATCCAACCTGCGAGAGAAGTCGGCAACGTGGCAAACATCAAGAGTCAGAAGAAGCGAATCCTCACCAATGCCAAGGCAGCCGAGCGCAACAAGGCCGTCAAGAGCGAGTTGAAGACACGCAGCAAGAACGCTGTCAACGCGATTGGTACCGAGACTGGCGAGGAGTCGCTTCGGCTCGCCGTCAAGCGCCTCGACATGGCTGCTGCCAAAGGTGTCATCCACAAGAACCAGGCCGCTCGTCGCAAGAGTCGCTTGATGAAGAAGATCAACGCCGGCTCCTGAGCCGCTAGCGGATCAGTTCACCTTCGCCCTGGAGCCGCCAGCCGGCTGAGACGGGCCACCAGCACTTCCATCACGAGCTCGTCAGGCCACTCCTTCGCACCTCGCAGGTCGAGATCCGCTTGGGCGAGCAGTCCGATTGCCCGAACGACGCCGGCATTGCCGAGCTTGCGGTACTGATCGAGCGCCTTCTTCGCCGGAAATCCCGGCTTGATGCCGAGGACTGCTGCTGCCGAACTTTCGTCGTGCGCATTCGCGCCGTCGAGCGTCAACAGCTTCGTGTACTGGGTGTGCAGGATCGCCATGATCTGCAGTGGGTGTCGTTCACCGGCGCGCATCATGCGGTGCAGCAACAACAGCGACTTGGTCGTATCGCCTCGGTCGATGGCATCGGTGAGGTCCCACGGCGGCACTCCCCCGGCATCGCCGAGGAACGGCTCGACGTCGACGACCTTCAGCGTTCGGGCGTCGCCGTATGTGGAGGCCAACGTCTCGAGGATGCCCTGCACCCGCCCCGCGTCCTCTCCGAGCCACGACGCCAGGAGGGCGAGCGCCTGGTGGTCCATTCGCAGCCCGGCGGCGATCACCTGGTCCTCGAACCAGCCGCCGCGCTCGCGGGCGCGCGTCGGAGGCACCGTGTTGACGATCTCTCCGCCGGCGGCCTTCACCGCGTCGGTCAACGCTTTCGGGAGGCGGCCGCCGCCGCCGACCAACACGAGATCCGTCGTGGGCAACGGGTCACCCAGGTACGCGACCAAGGGCGACAGGTCGTCCGACCCGAACCGGCCGATGCCGCGGGCAACGATCACGCGTGTGTCCGTGAGGAACGGTGGTGTCTGCGCGGCGTCGACCACCGAACGGACCTCGTAGTCCTCGTCGGCGAACTCGTCGACCATCAGTGAACGGTCGCCGTCCCCGATCACACGGTGGACGACCTCGGAGACGGCGGTGAGCATCAGCGACTCGTCGTCGCCGGTGATGAGATGCACGGCCATGGCGGATCAGATTGGCACATCGTCCGGCGGGCGCCGCCAGCGATGGTGAACCACCAGCGCACAGACGATGGCCACGACTGCCAGCCACCCTGCGGCTGCCACACGCGGCGACGGTTCAGCACCTGCGGCGAGGTATGCAACGGTCGCAACCCATCGAGTGCCGGCCGCGCACGGTGCCATCAGCACCGGGGCAATGGGGCGCAAGATCGCGGCGAGGAGACCCGCAGGAATTCCGAACAGCATCACGAATCCTGCGACCGGGACCGCGAGAAGGTTCGCCGGTAGCGAGACCAGCGGGAGCCGGTGGAACACGAGCCAGCTCGGCACGACGACGCCCAGTTGTGCTCCGAGGGTGACGGCCAATGGCGCACGCAACCAGCGTGGCCCTGGGAGTCGCTCCGTGAGTGGTGGCGCAACGACGCAGACGCCTGCCGTCGCTCCCGTCGACAACCAGAACCCGACCGACCACACCAGCATCGGATCGACGATCACCAGAATCGTCACCGTCCACGCGAGCAACCGAACGACGGAGTGCTGTCGACCGAGGACGAACGAAGAGCAGCCGAGCATCGCCATGACGCCGGCGCGTAGAACGGACGGTTCGAACCGGGTGAGCGCCATGAACCAGCCGATCAACGCAAGGGTCGCGGCCCAACGCCACCACGGCCGTAGACGACGCAACGCGGGTGACGCAGCTGCGAGGACGAACACGACGTTCTCACCTGAAACCGCCGTGAGGTGTGAGAGCCCGGACGATCGAAACGCGTCGATCAACCGCGGCGACTCGCGCGCGTCGTCACCGATCACGAGGCCCGTGAACAACGCACCGTCCTCGGCAGTCATCGTCGTCTCCGCCGAGTGACGCAACGCCGTTCGCACACGCGACGACGTTCGGTACAAAGGCGATCCATCGTGCCAATCACCGACGACATTCGTTTCGAACCGACCCACGACGTGACGGATCTGGGCTCGACGAACGTTCGACACCATCAGTCGTCTTCGGCCCTGGAGGTAGACGAAGTCGCCGGCCTGGCGATCGACAAGCCGCCGTCGCGACGATCCGTATGTCCACGCATCGAACCGTTCGCCATCGACCTCGACGGTGACGCGTAGACCGCTGCCGAACGGCGCCGGGTCACCGACGATCGATGCCCAACCGGTATACGACCCGGTGTGGCGAGGTACCGCTGACGCCCAACTGACCTGCGATCGCCAGCCGCCCAGCAGCCCGATCACGAGGCACGCGATCACCACCGACGAGCGACGCCGCACGAGGATCGACGCAGCGGCGACTGCGCCGACGCACGCTGGTGACCGGGTCCAGACGCCCATCACTGTCGCGAGCATCACGATCGCGACATCGGCGTCGCCGAACGGATGCCGTCGCAGGTCGCGCCGCGCGTCGTACGCTCGGCTCATCGACGCAATGCCCATCGTCCACGATCCCGTGCCTCTCGGCCCGCGCGAATACAGGTCGAAGATTCGCGGCGCAGGGCCGGTCGTCGCGCTGCTGCCTCCGGCCGTGATCGGCTGCATGTCGTTACTGCTGCTGCGCGGCCACACTTCGTTCGTCCGGGGCATCGCAGCGTTCCTGACCGCGATACTCGCTGCGCCAGGACTGCTCGTGGCCGGAGTCCCGCTCCGGTCAGGAGGTGGCGTCTACGTCCTTGCGGTTGTCGGCAGCGCGGTGCTGTGGATGATCGTCGGAGTGATCTCGGCGCGGCGCGCGACGCGGCTGCCCGCGGCATCGTGGCGCGACTACTGGCACGAGTACGCGTGGCTGGCGGCCGGAGTGTGGCTCGGCGTCGTCGTCGCTCTTGCGGCGGTCGACCTGATGTTCGGTCGCGCCCTGTTCTGATCACACCGTCACCAACCCACGGAGCGCATCGAGCTTGGCCGGGCCGATGCCGCGGACGTCGCCGAGTTGCTCGACCGTCTGGAACGGCCCGTGCTGGAGACGATGGGCGATGATCGCGGCCGCCGTCGTCGGGCCGACACCGGGGAGGACGTCGAGCTGATCGGCAGTCGCGGAGTTGATGTCGACTGGACCGGACGGTGCGGTGTCGGCAACAGCCGGCACGTTGCCGAGCACGACGGGAACCACTTCTCCGACCTTGGGGATGTAGATGCGTTCACCGTCGATCGCGACGGCGGCGAGGTTGACGACGTCGAGGTTCGCGTCGCTCGCCGGGCCACCAGCGGCCGTGATCGCGTCGGTCACCCGCGCCGATGTTGCGAGCGAGTAGACACCGGGGACGGCCACGGCACCGGCGACGTACACCACCACGAAGCGGGGAACCGTGGTCGACGTCGCACCAACGGCAGAGCCGGCGATGGCGGTGCCGACTGTCGAACTCGTCGTCGCCGTCGACCGCGGAGCAAAGGGCAGTTGGTCCTCGGCGCGGC
>DASWRR010000363.1:0-1670 GCA_036403055.1 Ilumatobacteraceae bacterium
ACCGCTTGAGGCGGATAACGGAATGGCTCGACCACGCCGTCGAACTCGGCGCCTCGGGGCTGGCGCTCGGCCCGGTGTTCGCGTCACGCACCCACGGATACGACACGACAGACCACTTCGAGATCGACCCGCGACTCGGCGACGACGCCGACTTCGACGAGCTGATCACCGAGGCGCACGGTCGCGGCCTGCGCGTACTGCTTGACGGCGTGTTCAACCACGTAGGCGTGGACTTTGCCCGATACCAGGATGCGCTGCGCGGAGGTGACGGCAGCTGGTTCCGCAAGCGCGGCAACGACTTCGCGACCTTCGAGGGGCACGAGGGACTCATTGCCCTCGATCACGGCAATCCGGACGTCGTCGCCTACACGGCCGACGTCATGTCGCACTGGCTCGGCCGGGGCGTCGACGGATGGCGACTCGACGCCGCATACGCAGTGCCTGCACGATTCTGGGCCGACGTCCTGCCGTCGGTGCGGCGCGACTTCCCGGACGCGTGGTTCGTCGGAGAGGTCATCCACGGCGACTACCCCGCGATCGTGGCCGAATCGACGATCGACTCCGTGACCCAGTACGAGTTGTGGAAGGCCATCTGGAGCGGTCTCAATGACGCGAACTTCCACGAGCTCGACCACGCGCTCAGTCGACACGACGAGTTCCTCGACACGTTCGTGCCGATGACGTTCGTCGGCAACCACGACGTGACGCGGATCGCGAGCAAGATCACCGACCGGCGCCACCTCGAACACGCACTGGTGGTGCTGTTCACCGTCGGCGGCGTGCCCAGCGTCTATGCGGGTGACGAATGGGGCTATCTGGGGGTCAAGGAGGAACGCTTCGGTGGTGACGATGCGGTTCGTCCCGAATTCGGCTCTCCCCCATCCGAGCCCGTCGACGGGACGGACGTGCTCCGGCTGCACCAGCACCTGATCGGGCTGCGTCGCCGCCACCCCTGGTTGACGGCGGCGAGGACGACCAAGCTGAGTCTGAGCAACGCGCAGTACGTCTACCGTACGAGTGCAGGATCGGACGCCTTGCTGGTGGCGCTCAACCTCGACGACGCACGGCTGCAGGTGTCGTTGGCCGAGCTGGGCGTGGGCGGCGGTCGCGTCGTCGCGGGCTCGGGGGCACCCGCCGAACGGGACGTCGACCGAATCGACGTCGATCCGCACGGCTGGCTCATTGTCTCGATTGAATGAATAAGCGGCTCAACGGGTTTCAGGCGAGCAGCTCCTCGGTGGCCGGATCCGGCTCGCCGCGATAGAACTTCGACAGGACATCGGTGAAGTCGCGGTCATCGTCGGGGGCCGCTCGAGCGAACAGCGTCATCGACGAGCGAAGCTTCAGGTCGTCGGGCCTGCCCATGATCTCTTCGATGCCCGAGCCCTCGATGGCAGCCACCAATCGAGCGCACTCGCGAATCCGGGGACCCAGTAAGGGATGTGCGAGGTATGCCCGCGCCTCGTCGAGCGACTCGATGCCGAAGCGTTGCGCGGTGGGGCTTCTCCCGAGTGCCCTCAGCTGTGGAAAGACGAACCACATCCAGTGAGTTCGCTTGCGCCCCGCCCGAAGTTCGCGCAGGACCTCGTCGTAGACGCGGGCCTGAGCCTCGACGAAGCGGTTCAGGTCGAATGGATCGTGCATGAATCACGGTGGCATGTCCGCTGTGT
>DASWRR010000364.1:0-3586 GCA_036403055.1 Ilumatobacteraceae bacterium
CGATGGGGTTTCAGCTACGTGATCGTGGGCGGAGACGACGTCGAGCCGTTCGCTCCAGTCGTCGCGGCACTCGCCGGCAAATGATTCCACCGCCTTCGAGATGAGGCCGAGGCCACCGACGCCGGGAAGCAGATCGATGCGGCGATCGATGCGCGCCGCCATTGCCGAGCCGTCGTCACCACTGAACAAGTACGTGATCAGATGGCGGACCTCCGCCTCCGGCATCACGTCACTGCCAACCGGTCGCCAGAATCGGCCGAGCGCGTGTCGGGTGATCCAACGCGACCTTCGGTTCTCCGCAAGCCGCTGCGAGGCTTGACCGACGTAGAAATCGATGTGCCGTCCCTCTTGCTTCATGATGCGTCGCAACAGTTCCGCGAGGACCGGGTGATCGCAGCGTTGCGCGAGTCGCGCATAGCCGGCCTGGGTCGTCCATTCGTTGATCGCGCCCCACGTCATGTGGACAGCTGTCATCGACGGCCCGAGTGCCAACGAGGCAAGCCCGTGCAGGAACGGCTTCGACGCTTCCGCGGCACGCCGCGCCCTGCGCATCGGTCGCACCCGCTCCGCGCCGGCGAGCTCACCGTGCGCTCGCAGTACGGTCGCGATCGCGTCGCCGTGCCAGTACTCCTCGAAGCTCCAGAAGGTGAGGAACGTCGTGATGTCGGGATCCCGATGGGCCGACGTCACGAGGAGGTCGCGCAGGTAGCAGATCGTGTGCAGCTCGACGTCGTGCATGTATCGAAGGCACCGCAGGACATCCGGGTGGAGTCGATGAGAGCGGAATGCGTTGGGGAGGTCGAGGTCGCGCACGTCGAGCGGTGCGACCATCTGGGTGTACTTGTCGATCGTGAGCATGCCGTTCGTTCGACGCGCGGCACGCGCTCGGATTGGTCAGACGACGGTGACTTTGAGAGCCTCGTCGCCCTTGCGACCTTGGCCCACTTCGAACTCGACCGTTTGGCCCTCTTCGAGCGAGCGATATCCATTGCCTTCGATGTTCGAGAAGTGCACGAACACGTCGGCACCGCCCTCTCGTGAGATGAAGCCGTAGCCCTTTTGGGCGTTGAAGAACTTCACGGTGCCGGTAGCCATTGCCTGTACTCCATATTGCTTACTTGCCCCAACGACGTGTAGGGCACTCGTGTCGCAACGCTAGCAATTGGAGCGGACGACGACGACGTCTTCGAACGGTCGCGGCTAGGTCCGGTCGTCGACGATGTCGAGGTCGTAGAAGTTCGGCAGTCGCGATGTGAGGCTGCCCAATTTGCTCGCGATCTCTGCTGTCTCCGGCAGGCGGGAGTTCTCCATGGCGGACTCGAATGTGTCGAAGAACACGATGATCATGTAGTGGTCGGGATCGTTGCGGTCCCTTGTCAGGATTTGGCGGCGAACCGTCCGGCGATCTTGAGTCGCTTCCTCCCAGTCGCGTGCAGCCTTCTGCATCTCGTCGAACTTCTCTGTGTGACAGTCGATGATCTGGATGAAGCTCATTCCGTCAGTCTCGCGCCGGTCGTCGGGTACGGTCACAAGTGTGATTCGCAACCTCGATCCGGTGATGTACAGCGACCCGATCGCGCACCAGTCGGAACGCGAGCGCATCTTCTGGCGGACGTGGCAGTTGATCGGTCCGGCATCGCAGGTGAGCAATTCCGGTGACTACGTTGCAACGGAGATCGCCGGGGCGAAGGTCGTCGCGATCCGCGGCGACGACGGCGTGGTGCGCGCGTTTCGAAACGTCTGCATGCACCGCGGCGCGCGTCTCCTCGAAGAAGGCACCGGGCATTGCCGAGCGATTCAATGCCCGTATCACCACTGGCTGTACGGCCTCGATGGAACCCTGAAGCGCACGCCGTGGTTCGGCGAAGATCCCGACTTCGACATCAACGATTGGCCACTGCAACCGATCAGTGTCGATGAGTGGCGCGGCCTGTTGTTCGTCGCGATCGACCCTGTTGAGCCGTTGACCGCGAACCTCGGCGACACGATCCGAATCTTGGCGGACGAGCCAATCGAAACGTTCCGGCTGTACCGCACTGAACGCTTGACCTTCGATGCGAACTGGAAGATCTACGTCGACAACTTCGTCGAGGGGTATCACATCCCCGGCATCCACCCGAGCTTCTACGCCGCGATCGACTTCGAGAAGTTCGAGTCGGTCGCGATGGACAACGTCGTCAAGATGACCGCGCCGCCGAAGGACGACCTCTTCTACCGCGGCACGTGGCTCACCGCGTGGCCGAACCTGACGATCTCGTTGTTCGACGGCGGGATGAACACATCACGGGTCAATCCGATCGACGAGGGTCGGACCGAGCTCCTCTATCACTACTACTTCGCCGACCTCTCGGAGTCGACGATCGAGTCGCGCGACCGCACCGTCGAGGGAAGCCTCGCCGTCGTACGCGAGGACTTCGGGATCTGCGAGATCACGCATCAGAACTACGTCAGCGGCGGCTATCGATCGGGCCCGCTGAGCCCGCGTCACGAGGCCGGCGTCGCCTGGTTCCAGAACCGAGTTGCGACCGCGCTGGCCTGAGACAGGCGACGATCAGGCGGCGTCGCGAAGTGTTGCGAGCGCGGTGTCGAGCGCGGGTGTCAGTGGTCCAGGCGTGCGAACCGCAACTGCCGACGCGCCGGAGTCGTAGAGCGCGACGGCGCCTGCACTGATCGTCACTCGGCTCGGCACGTCGTGGCCGTGCGCCGCAAGCCACGCAGTCACTTCGGCCTGCTCATCAGCATCGTTGCCGGCAGAACGATCGAACACCACGTCGACCGTCGCGATGAGCGCACCGTCTGAGCTCTGAACGTTGGTGATCATCGGCGTCCCCACCTTTGGTGTCGTCTGGGTCTACGTTCATGACCCAGATCGCGATAGTGGCGCACCGACCACGACCTGTCAACGCGGCACCACAGCAAACACCACATTTGTACGTTTTGTCAGAGCGCTTGTCGATCAGCGAAAGTTGCTGCGACATCGAACCCGAAGGAGACGACGTGACCGCCGAGACACGGATCGAAACACTGCAAGATGTCCTGGACTCCGTTCCGAACTTCGTCGACCACCTCTACTCGAACCGCAAGGGATCGGTCCTCAAGGACGCCGTGCTGCGACAGCCGACCGAGTTCGTTGCTCCCGAGTTCACGACGTGGCGCGA
Source organism: Ilumatobacteraceae bacterium (assembly GCA_036403055.1). GTDB lineage: Bacteria > Actinomycetota > Acidimicrobiia > Acidimicrobiales > Ilumatobacteraceae > JAENVT01. The sequence continues at coordinate 3,159 of DASWRR010000364.1, forward strand.
CGAGCAACGGGCCTGGCGAGAGGGCATCGCGTTCTACGACCAGTCGTTCCACATGACGACGACCTATCTCCGCGGCCCCGACGCGCAGCCGCTGCTGTCGAGCCTCGCCGTCAACAGCTTCGAGACCTTCGGCGTCGGACGCTCTCGACACCTCGTCTGCTGCAACTCGGACGGCTACCTGATGGGTGACGGGATCCTCTACAGCGTCGCGCCCGAAGAGATGGTGCTGGTCGGGCGTGCGGCGGGCCACAACTGGGTCCGGTACTGCGCCGAGACCGGCGGTTGGGATGTGTCCGTCGAGGCAGACGAGATCTTCTCGCACAATCCCGACGGACGGCGGTCCGTGTACCGGTACCAGGTGGAAGGGCCCGACGCCCCAGCTTTGATCCAGCAGCTCACCGGCGCGCCCCTGCCCAACGCGCCCTGGT
>DASWRR010000365.1:0-1691 GCA_036403055.1 Ilumatobacteraceae bacterium
CTTCTGAGCCGCCGAGAACACTCCTTCGATGACCTTCACGTTGACGAATGGCATCGTCTTCTCCTTCTGTTTATTCTCCAGCCGGCCAGCGGAATTGCTGGCCGGAACCATCTCGCTGACCGACATCGGGAAGGTCTGCGAAGCGCGGTGTATTCGGTTCGAGCGGCAGTCGAAGTCCGTTGACGAGGTAGCTCACCATGCGGTAAAAGCCGGCGAGCATGAGCAATTCGATGATCGCCTCGTCCGAGTAGTAATTCGTGAGGCTGTCCCACAGGTCGTCGTCGACAGTGCAGAAATCGCGCAGGCTGTCGCATAGTGCTATCAGGACTCGGTCCTCCTCGGCCCAAAGATCTTCGCTCGCATCGCCTCTCACGAGTGATGCGATCTGTCGATCGTCCAACCCGGCCTTGGTGGCGTAGGCCGCTACGTGAACACCCCACTCGTACTCGGCACCGCAGTGTGCCGTCACGCGGTCGATCACGATCTCGCGCTGCCGGATGTCCAGGTGACCCCGATCGAGAAGCCCAGCGCTGAACAGCTTGTAGAAGAGCCGACGATCGCGGGCCAACGTGGTGAAGAGAACCAGCGGGTCGTTGCCCCGCATGATGGCATCTATGGAGTCTTGGATGTCGGCCGGAAGCGGCGAGGGCGCCGGATCGACCCGTGCGCTATTAATCTTATAGCGTGTCATGGTTGCACCGTACCCACATGTGCTACAAAATGTAAAGCATGGATAGTCCGAAGGTCGGTCGACCCGCACGAGGCTCGTCCACAGGGCGACCGATCATGGTCGTTCTGGACGTACTGGGCCGTCGCGGAGCGCTGCGTGTGTTATGGGAACTTCGCGACGGCCCCCTGACTTTTCGCGCGCTTCAGGAGGCGTGCGAATCCAATCCGGGCTCGCTCAACGCGCGGCTGAAAGACCTACGCGAGCTCGGAACCGTCAATCACGAGGATGGCGGCTACCGGCTCAGTGAAAGTGGCCGCAGCCTGATGGAGACTCTCGTCAATCTCCAAGTATGGTCAGAGCAATGGGCCACCACGTCCGGGCGCAAGGCGGACGGCTAGTGGCCCCGGGCCACCCATTCGTCGTAGTGCACGATCTCGTCGCCGACGGTGGTGGAGTCGCCGTGTCCCGTGTACACGATGGTGTCGCCCGGCAACTTGCCGAGCCGGCCCGCGATGGAATCCAAAATCGTCGGGAAGTCGGAGTACGACCGGCCCGTCGCGCCAGGTCCTCCTTCGAACAGCGTGTCGCCGCTGAACACCGCACCTAGCTCCGGGGCATACCAGCACACCGACCCCGGCGAATGCCCCGGCGTGTGAAGGGCGTGCAGCTCGGTGCCTGCCACCCGCAACGTCTCCTTGTCGCCGACGGCGCGGAAGTCCTTGTCCGGGTGCGTCATCCGCCACAACACGTCGTCGGCGGGGTGCAACAGCACAGGAGCGTCCAGCGCGTCCCCGAGTTCGGGCGCCACCGTCACGTGGTCGTTGTGGCCGTGCGTGCAGACGACCGCGACCACGTTGCGCCCGCCGACGGCGTTGACGATGGGGCCTGCGTCGTGCGCGGCATCGAAGACCACCACGTCGTTCTCGTCGCCGACGACCCAGACGTTGTTGTCGACTTCCCAACTGCCGCCGTCGAGTTCGAACGTGCCGTGGGTGACCACGCGCTGTATCGGGCCGCCGTT
>DASWRR010000366.1:0-3207 GCA_036403055.1 Ilumatobacteraceae bacterium
GTCGGCACGCCGACGAGCTTCGCTGAGGCCGGGTTGTTCGCCACAGTGCGCATCGCCAGCCCGATCTTCGTCTTTTGGAACAAGCCGAACAGCAACGCGGTGATCACCAGCACGACGACGAGCACGCCGATCCGCTCCTTGCGCCAGTCGGCGCCGAAGATCGAGACGAAGTCCTTTGGCTTGTTCGGGAACAGTGACGGGAACGGCAGTCCTTGGCCGGCTTTCGGAAACAGCAATCCGCTCAACGAGTTCAAACCCTGGAACAGTCCGATGGCGATCACGACCGGCGCGAACGCGGACCTGCGCTGCGCCGGACGCATGAGCCCCACCTCGATCAGCGCGCCGCCGACGAACGCGATCGCTGCAGAGATCACGATCGCCAGGAGCAACGGCACACCCTTGTCGTGCAAGTACCACGTGATCAGCGTCGAGAACAGCGCCATCTCGCCCTGCGCGAAGTTGATCTGGCCGGTGCCGCGATAGACGACGACGAGGCCGAGCGCGATCAGGGCGTAGACCGAACCGATCGACAACCCGTCGAGGACGTACTGGACGAGGTGCTGCACTCCGTCACGCGCCCAGATACGCGCGACGAACGGCATCGTCGTCGGAGATCTCCGCAGCCGTTCCCGCGGCCACGATGACACCGGCTTCGAGCAGACAGACGTGATGGGCGATCTCGAGCGCGAGGTGGGCGTTCTGTTCGACGAGCAGGACCGTCAGACCCTGGTGTTCGTTGAGGCGTTTGATGGTCGCGAACAACTCCTTCGTGATCAGCGGAGCGAGGCCGAGGCTCGGCTCGTCGCACAACAGCAACCGCGGCCTCGACATCAACGCTCTGGCAATGGCCAACATCTGCTGCTCGCCACCCGACAGCGTGCCGGCCTTCTGCGTCCGACGATCTGCGAGGCGCGGAAACGTCTCGTACCACAGCGCGATGTCGTGATCCACGTGCCGATCGCGCCGCACGTACGCGCCGGCGCGCATGTTGTCGTCGACGCTGAGATCCGTGAACGTGCCGCGGCCCTGCGGGACCTGCGCGACACCGAGCCGGACGATCGCCTCGGTCGAGCTCTTCGCGATGCTTCGCCCGGCGAACTGGATGTCACCCCTTCGCGCGATCATCCCCGACACCGCCCGCATCGTCGTCGTCTTCCCGGCCCCATTCGCGCCGAGGATGACAGTCACCTCGTGCTCTTGCACCTCGAGCTCGATGGCGTGGAGCACCTCGACCGGTCCATACCCTGCCGACAGCCCGGCGATCCGCAACAGCGCTGTCACGCGTCGGCCCCGAGGTACGCCGCGATGACATCCGCGTCGCGCTGCACCTCCGACGGCGGGCCCTCCGCGATCTTGCGCCCGAACTCCATCGCCACGACCTTGTCGCTGATCCCCATCACCATCGCCATGTGATGTTCGACGAGCAGCACCGTCAACCGCAGCTCATCGCGGAGCGCAACGATCAGTGCACCGAGCTCGTGCACCTCGCCGTGCGCCAGACCGCTCGCCGGTTCGTCCATGATCAGCAGCGACGGCTTGGCCGCGAGCGCACGGGCGAGCTCGAGTCGTTTGAGGGTTCCGAACGGCAGGCCCGACGCCGTCTTGTACGCCAGATGGGCGAGGCCCAAGCGGGCGAGCAAGTGCCCGGACTCGGTGCGGATCCGTCGTTCTTCCTTGCGCACCCCGATCCTCAAGGTCGATCGGGCGAACCCGGCCGTGCCTTGCGAGTGCGCACCGACCATCACGTTCTCGAGCAGCGTCATGCTGGGGAACAGAGCAAGGTTCTGGAAGGTTCGCGCGATGCCGAGCTTGGCGATGCCATGCGCCGGGACGCCGAGGAGATCATGGCCCTTGAACAGGACGCGGCCTTCCGACGGCTGATAGATCCGGCTGACGACGTTGAACATCGTCGTCTTGCCGGCGCCGTTCGGGCCGATGAGACCACAGATCTGGCCTTCGTCGATCGTGAAGCTGAGGCGGTCGAGCGCGTGCACACCACCGAAGCGAACGGAGACGCTCTGGACGTCGAGCAACGTCACGCCGGATCAACCGCCGCAGAAGACCGTCGATCGGCGGACGTCCGTAGCTGAATGTCGATCGTCACACGGTAGTGCTTCGAAGCGACGAGTTGAACGGACGAGCAGCTGGCAAGCTGACGGCATGCAGAGCATCGACGACGTCTCGGCCCCACGGGCGCCGACCGACCTCGAGACACGACCGTGGTGGCAGAGCAAGCTGAACCTCGGCGTCCTCGCGCTCGCGATCGCGGTGCTGTGCGGTGCACTCGGTTGGGTCGTCGGCAACAACCGGGCGATCCCCGATCCGAGCCCTGTCGACATCGGGTTCCTTCAGGACATGCGCGCCCATCACGAACAGGCGGTCCTCCTCGGGCTGTACTACCTCGAGCTGAAGGACACGAATCCGGACCTGCGCGTGATCGCCCGCGAGATCGTGTTCGGTCAAGGCATCGAGATCGGTCGGATGATCCAACTGCTGCGTCAGTTCGGAGCGGCTGAGACGAACGAGACCGACACGGCGATGACGTGGATGAACGCGCCGACGCCGATCGACCGGATGCCCGGACTCGCGTCCGACACCGACATCAACAAGCTGCTCGCGAGCAGTGGAAAGGCTGCCGACCAGCTGTTCGTCGCGTTGATGGTCGCTCACCATCAGGGCGGGATCCACATGGCGCAATACGCCGTCGACCACGCTCACGTGATCGAGGTGAGGCGGTTCGCGTTCGCCATGGTGAGTGGTCAAACAGGCGAGATCTCCGAGATGCAGGCGCTTGTCACAACCTGATCCGTTGTCAGGTCTTTTCGAGAACCGCATGCCTAAGCTCCTCGCGTATGCGTGCATGGACTGCATCAGCGTTGGCTGTGGGGCTGGTGCTGATTGCCGGATGCACGGTCGAGCAGCCGGGAGTCGCCTCGACGAGGTCCAAGCAGAACGACAACGGCACCATCATCGCGGCCAACAACGACCCGAACGGCACGACCCCTGACACGACCCCTGACACGACACCGGACACCACGCCGATCCCGGTGGAGCAGGGTGTCATCGACTTCGGCAGCAAGAAGGAACCGAAGCCGTACGACGGGTATCTCACTGCCGCGTTCAGCGACATCGAGGCCTTTTGGAAGGTCCAGTTCCAGAGCGTCTACGGCTCCCCCTTCAAGCCGCTGTCCGGTGGCATCTACGCGG
>DASWRR010000367.1:0-6637 GCA_036403055.1 Ilumatobacteraceae bacterium
GGCAGATCCATCAGCGCGCGCGACGATCGGTCGTGGGTGGCCGGCACACGCGAATGTGAACGTTGCACCCGTGGACTGCGGCCGAAGCGTGCCGTACACGACGGTGCAGAACGGGCCCGTGTTCCGCGCCTTCAGCGCGCGGTTGAGCGTTCGCAGCACCGCGACTTCGTCGTCGCCGTGCCATGCGGCGCTGGCGATGGTGTGCCTCGCCAGACCGGTGACCGCGGCGGCGATCGGGCCGGTTCCACACACGTCGCCGATCACGACCGCCCATTCGCCGTCGGTGGTCGGAAACACGTCGTAGAAGTCGCCGCCGACCTCGACGCCTTGACCGGTTGCCCAATACCGCACCGCAATGTCCACGCCGGGAACTTCCGGCAGTTGATCCGGCAGCAGGCTTGCTTGCAGCGTCGAAGCGATCGACCGTTGAGCTTCGGAGAGGCGCAGGTTGTCGATGCTCGACGCGATGCGAGCAGCCACAGCGCGGGCGAGCGCGAGGTCGTCGTCGGTGTAGTGACGCCTCGACTTCGTCATGAGGAGTTGGAGGCCGCCGATCACCCGACCGCGCTTCGCAATCGGTACGGCGATGGAACTTCGGAGCACGAGATCGCGAAGGAGATCGCGTTCGTCCTCGGTTGCTTGGAAGTTCTCGATGACGGCTTCGTCGATGACGGGATAGAACTCCGCCTCTCCCGTGCGGATCACGTGCGCCATCCCCAACGGAGCGTCCGGATCGTAGGGAAACCGGCTCTCCAGACCGCGCGCGTATCGCACCATCGCGGGGTCCGTGTGGGCGATCTCGATATCCGGTATCCGGCTGCCGTCGTCCGGTAGGACGTAGACGAGGCACCAGTCGCCGAGGCCCGGCACGGCTGCGTGCGCGACGTTGGTCATGAGCGCGCGCGTATCGGCCGCCGCCGTGATGGCATCGTTGATGTCACCGAGGAACTGGAGGCGCTCACGGTGGATTCGTTCCTGATCGGCGGCGTCGAGCGCTGCGGCCATCAGCGCCTCTCGTTCGAGATCGCCGACGACCTGGTCGGTGATGTCTCGGGTACATCCGATGGTCCCGGTCACGTTGCCGAACTCGTCCATCGTGACCTGTCCTGCGCCTTGCAACCACCTGACAGTGCCATCCGGCCATTGGACGCGATGTTCCACCTCGTACCGCTGCTTCGTCGCGACAGCGTCCTGCACGACGTGCAAGACACGGGCGCGGTCTTCGGGGTGCAACAGCGACACGTATGTCTCGAACGTTCCGTCGAACGTGCCGGGTGCGAGACCGAACAGCGCCTCGAGACGCGCGTCCCAGATCGTTTCGCCGGTCGACATGTCCCAACGAAACGTGCCGAGCTCGCCGGCGTCGAGTGCAAGTCGCAGGTGTTCCGTGAGGTCCGTGGCGCGCTGTTCGAGCAAGCGCTGCTCGGTCACATCCTGCGATACGCCGACGATCGCAACCGTGTTACCGAATGCATCGCGCACCGGCGCGTCCGACACCCACACGCGGATCGGCTCGCCGTCGCGTCGCAGCAACGTGAAATCGCCCGTCCACACCTCGCCATTGCGAACGACGTCCAAGATGTCGCTCGCGACGCGCCGGTCGGGGAGCGCAACGAGGACGTCCGACGCACGGCGACCGACGACGTCCGCCGCACTCCATCCATACAACATCTCGGCTCGCCGATTCCACAGCTCGATCCGCCCGTCACCATCGGTGACGATGATCGCCCGAGGCAACGCGTCGAGAACCGCCGCGAGGTCGAGCACCGGCCGCGTGGTTCCGCGGGATGACGGTTGGTCAGGCACAATGCCGAGCAGTCGAGTGCCGACAGAACGTCGAACGTCGGATCGGCGCGACCATCATGTCGCGTCGTCGATGCGCACGTGGCAGATCGTCGGCGTAGGCCGGAGCTCCGCTGTTCGGCGCCGGCGGTGGACTCGTCGATGCCTTCGCCGCGGCAAGGCCGTCGCCGGCTTCGATGGTCGAGTGGGCTCCGGCCGAGGGCGCGCGGGACTGCGATTCGTCGACGAGGTTGAGGATGAACCACACCGTGGTGCCCTTGTCGGCCGATGCGGCAAAGCCCCAGTCGTCGGAACACTCCGACACGATGCGAAGGCCACGACCGGTCGTCTCCGACGGCGACGGAGACCGTACGACGGGCGCGCCAGGGCCTTGGTCGGTGACGACGACGCGTAGCCGCGCCGCGTCGACGTCGATGTCGACGGTGAAGCCGGTGCTCGCATGGCGAATGCAGTTCGTCGCGAGCTCCGAGACCATCAGCAACACGGACATCACGACGTCGTCACCAACCGGCGGCAGGTTCCGTTCGACGAACTGTCGGGCGTGTCGCACCGATGCCGAGCGATTCGGGAACGTGTGCGTGTGGGTGGTCATTCGGAGATCCGTAGAACGTCAGCGAGGCCAGTGGCCTCGACCACCAGGCGCACGACGGTGGACGGTCGGCGAATCTCGACCCAGCCTGTCGGCGCGGCCGCGCGTAGCAGAACCGCGATCCCGGAACTGTCCATGAAATCGACGTCGGAAAGATCGAAGACCATGCGTCGGGCGTCGTGGCGGCCATCGAAGAAGATCGCCTCCTCGAGCACCCCCGCGGTCGAGATGTCGAGCTCCCCGCCGACGGTGACGACGATCTCATCCTGATCCGGCGTGACATCGATGGAGACGTTCGCCGACCCCTCTTCGTCTAGCTCTGCCATTGAACTCCCACCACGGCTGTGTCGTCGTCGCCTCCGCCGGGCGTTTGGACGTCGATGATCTCGGAGAGCGTATCGGCCAACGATCGCCTCGATCCCGAGGCCGACTGACGGAGCCGCTCCAAACCGACGTCGACCGATTCTGTTCGCCGCTCGAAAAGGCCATCTGTGAACATCAGCAGCGTCGCACCCGCAGCGACGCCTCGAGTGATCGGCGCGTACTCCGCGTCTCGACGCACGCCGATCGGGAGTCCGACCTCGGTTTCGATGACCAAAGCGTGCTCACCCTCGATCAACAACGGGTTCGGGTGGCCTGCGTTCGCAAAGGTCACCGAGTGACTGGCGATGTCGATGACCGCGCACAGCACTGTCGCGAAGTGGCCGTCATCGTGCACGTCGAGCAACGCGTTGAGCTTGTGCAGGATGACCGTCGGCGTGTCGCCTTGACTGGCGAACGCGCGCACCGCGTACCGCAACGACGCCATGACTGTTCCAGCGCCCAAGCCGCGGCCGGAGACGTCGCCAACGATCACCATCAGCCGTCCCTCGTCGAGGGGTATTGCGTCGTACCAGTCGCCGCCGATGTCGAGACCGGCGACGCCCGGGACGTACCTGAAGTCGATCACGACGCCCGGAACGTTGGCGGCGCGGGAAGGAAGAAGGCTCTGCTGGAGGGTCTCGGCAACGGAGCGTTGCGCCGCGTACAGCCGGGCGTTCTCGTCGGACAGGTGCTCGGCGTGCGCCCGCCGGCGCAGCAGCCACTCGGTCAGCGTCGCCGAACCGAGCGTCGTCATCAGCCCGAACGCAATGACCAGCAGCGGCAAGATGTACAACAGGGTGCCGCCGAGGTGACCGTCCGGAGTCATCACGAGCAGCAAGGAGGTGTCGCCGAAATCGACGTGTTCGCTTGCCCGCCGACCTCGCAACGGGACATGTGGCGTGCTCGCAGTGAGCAGCGATCGCGTGTCCTCGGTATCGCCGAGATACACGGCGTTGTGCAGTCCCGTGAAGGCCGAGGTCTTCGGCACGACGGACGTGCGGTTCGGTGGGAGCGCGGCCTCGGCGTAGGCAACGTATTGAATCGGTGCGATCGTCGTCGTGATCGCGTAACCGAGGCGCGGGGCATCACCGTCGAGCAGTCCGACGACCGACAGCTTCGTCGTTGCGACCGATTTCTGGAGATAGGAGCGGATGAACTCGGGTGATCGAGAGGCGAGCTGGGGCGTCGGACCGACTACTTCGAGGGGCGTCAGGTCACTGCCATCGGCACGCCACAGTGAGGCGGATACATACGGCGTGCCCTTCTTGACGATCGGTGCCAGCAACCGCGCAAACGCCTGCTGGTCGCCTGACAGTTCGACGGCCTGGAGGGCCGACGCCAGCGGAGTCTGGACGCCCGGCACCGCGGCCGTCAGCACCGCCGCGGCCTCGCGAGTGCGTTGTCGTAAGAGCCTGTCCTCGTTGGTGCTGCGGGCCGACGCAGTGGCGTACGAGAGCGCAGCCGTCAGCACCAGACCGATCGCCGCAACCACGAGCGTCGTCCGATGCACCGGCCGGCGGCGGCGCTTGGGCTGCCTCGCGGTCTCCTTCGGTACCGGTTCGGAACCGTCGTCGACCGCGCGCACATTGCTGCGACGACGCGATGGAACGGTGATCGAAGGTCCGCGCATGGTCTGGACGGGCACGGATCGATGTTAACCGCCCGGCAGACACACGTCATGAAGACATGGCACCCCGCCACCTCCACCACGGCGCGAGAATTGTGATTGGTACGTGATCGTTTGGGGAACGCGGCACGCAGGTATGCCGTCACCACGTGCCGTTCACAAGGTACCGCCGCTGATTCACCAGCGCTGGCGCGACGTGTCGTTCCTCCACTGGCCGGTCCCGTCCGACGAGATCCAGGCGCTGCTGCCGCCCGGCTTGACGGTGGACGTGGCGGAGGGTTCGGGCTGGGTCAGCTTGACGCCGTTCTCGACGACGTGCGCCTTCATGGGGGTTCCGCTGCCCGGTCCGCTTCGGTTTCCCGAGACCAACGTGCGCACGTACGTACGCGGGCCCGACGGCCGTGACGGACTGTGGTTCCTCTCGCTGGACGTCACGAACCGTTCGAACGCCGTCCTCGGGCGCGCCATCCAACTGCCGTACTACACGGCCCGAATGCACGTCGATGCGAACGATGACGTTCACTACACCGGTGCTCGCACCGCCGCAGCGCGCTACGACGTCGTGGTGCGTCCGACCGACGAGATGGCGGTCTCGCCGTTGGACGTCTTCTTGACCGGACGGTGGTCTGCGTACGTGGCAGCGCGAGGCCGGCTCGTCCGATTCGATGTCGAGCACGAGCCGTGGCCACTTCGACGTGCCGAAGTGATTCGCGTCGACGAGTCGATGCTCGAGGCCGGTGGCGTTCGGCGGTTGGGACAGATTCCTTTGGCGCACTTCGCGGCCGGGGTGAATGCGAACCTTGCGCCGGCGCGACTGATGGACGGCACGGTCACTGGCCCTGAGCGCTCTAACCGTCGTCGGAGGTCGTCGGCGACTCTCCTGCGGTGACGGACTCGAGGATGCGCTGGGCGATGAGGAGCAACGGCTCGTCGTTTCGTTCCGCTGCATTCTCGATGAGGTGCTGTGCTTGCTCGTCGCTGCAGTGCTGCACCGCCATCAGCACACCCTGAGCACGTGTCACCAACGAGTGCTCGTCGTGTGTCGCCTGCAGCTGCTCGCGAATGGTCCGAGCGGAGCTCAACAGCTCGGACTTCGCCAGCGCGTTCGACGCTTCTGCGGCGATCAGCCGCGCGGTGTCGAGGTCGTGATCGTCGAACGCGTCCGGCTCGCGCGAGTAGATGTTGAGCGTGCCGATCGTCTCGTTCCCGTAGAGGATCGGCACGGATTGCACGCTCAAGATCCTCTGGTCGGCGGCACCCATGGCGAAGTGCGGAAAGCGTTCGTCCGTGGGAAGGAAGGCGACGCGCACCGCGTGCCCGGCGAGCGCCGTGATGCACGGTCCCTCGTCCTCCTCGTACTGGACGAGGTCGAGCTCGAGCGCGACGTGGTCCGTGACGGTCACCGTCGACGGCCTTCCATCGACGAGCAAGGCCATGCTCGCGGCCGAGCTGTTCGGGATGTGCCGTGTCGCGAGCGATGCCAGTCGGTGCAGGTCCTCTGCGAGCGACTTCTCCTTGAGGACGGCAAGCGCCAACAACGTCAAGGTTGTGTTGAGCCGGGATTCGGGCAAGTTCATGTTCCTCCCTACGCGGGTTCGCCCCTGGTTACCCTGCGGCCGATGCAGTCAAACTCAGCCCCACTAGAGATCGACGTAGTGGAGGATGCGGGCGGCGGCTTCGGCGAAGTTGCTGACGGCGCATCCGCCGGGGTCCTCGCTCGGTGGCGCTGCCTTCCACGGTTCGCAGGTCGGCGAGTCGGGGGACCAGAACTCACCCGCTGACACGAGGATCGCGGCCGCGCCGGCGCGCCTCGCGGCCGCGATGTCGACACCGGAGTTGCCGACGACCACACATTGTCGCACTGGGATGCGCAGTGCTCGTGCTGTCGCCCTGATCATTCCAGGCGCAGGCTTGCGGCACCGGCAACGATCGCTCGGCCGATGCGTGCACACCGCGACCGAATCGAACGCACCGACGAGCTCGGCGACGCGATCGTTGACGGCGCGGACGTCATCCATCGTGATCAGCCCGCGCCCGACCGCGGACTGGTTGGTGACGAGACCGAGAGCGACGCCTCTCGATCTCAGCCGTCGAAGTCCTTCGACAACACCCGGCATCGGTTGCACGAGTGATGGGTCGCCGCTGTACGGGTGATCGACGATCAACGTGCCATCACGATCGCAGAGAACCGCCCGCAGCTTGCCGCGCGGCGGCCAGGCGCGGTTCACAGCAACGCCCCGGAGGACACGTTCGTC
>DASWRR010000368.1:0-6389 GCA_036403055.1 Ilumatobacteraceae bacterium
GGCCTGCGGCAGGTGCGAGACCCTGTCGATGGGCCAGCGCCGACCGGACAGTCCGATCATCGGTCGGCGGCTCATGCGGTTGTCACCGCGATCGGGAGGCGCTTGATGCCGCTGATGAAGTTCGACCGCAGGCGTTCGACCGGGCCCACGAGGTGCGCGTCACTGAGTCGCGGCAGCAGTTCCTCGAACAGGACCTTCAGCTCCATTCGGGCAAGTTGAGCACCGAGGCACAGGTGGGGGCTCATCCTGCCGAATGCGACGTGGTCGTTCGGTGTCCGATGGATGTCGAACTTGAACGGGTCCGGGAACTGGCGATCGTCGAAGTCTGCAGAGTTGAACCAGATGACGACCTTGTCACCGCGCTTGATCGTTCGATCGTGCATGGTGACGTCCCTGGTCGCGGTGCGGCGGAAGTGCATCGTGACGCTTCCCCATCGCAGGATCTCTTCCACAGCAGCGTCCATGACTGCCGTGTCACCGGCCACAACCGAGTCGCGCAGTTCCGCCAATTGCGTGGGGTGCTCGATGAGGGCCTTCATCCCCGCGGCCATCGTGTAGCGGGTCGTGTCGTTGCCGGCACTGACGAGCAGCACGAAGAAGTTCTTGAACTCTCGTTCCGACAGCCGGTCGCCGTCGATCGTCGGGGCCAGGATGTCGCTGATGACGTCGTCGGTCGGCCGGACACGCCGCTGCTCTGCTTGACGCTCGGCATATCGATAGAGATCGAGCGCTGCGGGTGATCGAAACGGGATCGATTTGAACTCGTCGGTGTCCGACAGGTCGACGGGATGTTGGGTGAACTCCGGATCGAAGTTGCCGAGCAACGCATCGCCGCGCTCCACCAGCCATGCGCCGTCGTCGTCGGGTACCCCGAGCAACGCTCCGAGCATCCGCATGGGGAGTTGCTTGGCGATCCGCTCGACGAAGTCGAACTCAGCTCCGTGGGCCAGCGCGTCGTGGACGACCGCGCGGGCGAGGATGCGGATCGCGTTCTCGTACGCGTACACCTCGCGTCGGCTGAACGGCTTCGACACCAGTCGCCGGTACCGCGTGTGTTGCGGTGGGTCGTACTCGAGCATGTTGCGACGCGCCTCGAAGTCCTCGACGTCCATCTCTTCCAGCGTGATTCCCTGAGCACTCGAGAACGTGTCGACGTTGCGGCTGACGTGCAGGAGATCGTCGTACCGGGTGACGGCCCAGAAGCCCTTTCCGCCGTCGTGCTCCGGCCACCAGCTCACCGGATCGTGGTCGCGCAGCCGCTGGAACGTCGCATGCGGGACACCGTCGACATACGCGTCGGGATCAGTGATGTCTGCGTTCGCGGCGCCGAGGTCGACCAGCGTTGCACTCACGGCGCCCATACTAGTTCGGTCCCTAACGATGAAATCCGCAGTAGTCAGCGCAACGGCGCCGGGCGAACGCGGCGGATGGGTCAAGATTGCGACATGGACTTCGAAGGGCGCGTTGCGATCGTCACCGGTGGGGCATCCGGCATGGGAGCAGCGACAGCGCGCCGGCTCGCTGCGAATGGCGCGCACGTCGTGCTCGTCGACCGCAACGACGCACTGGCGACCGACGTTGCCACCGAGATCGGCGGGACGGCAGCAGTTGGCGATGTCGCGGACTCGGCGTTCTGCGACAACGTCGTTGCGACCGCGGTCGACGCCCGCGGACATCTCGATGTGCTGGTGAACGCCGCCGGCGTGATCGTGCGAGCGAGCGGAGAGGACACCACGGACGAGCAGTGGGCTCGGATCATGGCGGTCAACGTCAGCGGTACCTTCTTCATGTGCCGCGCCGCTGTCCGCGAGATGAAGCCGCGAGGGCGCGGTGCCATCGTCAACTTCGGGTCGATATGGGGCGATCTCGGCTCGGCCGGAGTCGCGGCGTACTGCGCGTCGAAAGGTGCCGTGCACAACCTGACGCGCGCGTTGGCAATGGACCACGCAGGACACGGCATCCGTGTCAACGCGGTGTGTCCCGGCGAAGTCAACACACCGATGCTGCAGTCCGAACGAGCCGAGGCGGTGACCGACGCGCTCCTCGCGAAGATCGCTGCCACCGTCCCGATGGGACGTCTCGCCGACCCCGACGAGATCGCCCGCGTCGTCTGCTTCCTCGCCTCCGATGACGCGAGCTACATGACCGGTGCGATGGTCAGCGTCGACGCCGGGTACGGGGCGAGGTGACCGTGCAGCATCGCCGGCTCGGTCGTTCGGGTGCGCTCGTTGCGCCGCTGGCACTCGGCACGGACAACATCTTGAACCCGACACCTGAGGATGAATCGAGCCGGATGATCATCCGGGCGATCGACGGTGGCATCAACTTGATCGACACATCGAACAGCTACGGCGCCGGCGAATCGGAACGAGTGATCGGTCGCGTTCTCGCGGAGAGCGGACGGCGCGACGAGGTGCTGATCGCCACCAAGGTGCACTATCCGACGGGCCCAGGTCCGAACGACAGAGGCAACTCGCGGTTGCACATCGTGCGCGCCTGCGAGGAGTCGTTGCGCAGGTTGCAGACCGATCGCATCGACTTGTACCAGTTGCACCGGCCTGATTTCGATGTCCCGATCGAGGAGACGCTCAGTGCGCTCAGCGACCTCGTGCGCCAGGGGAAGGTGTGCTACATCGGTAGCTCCACTGCGCCGGCCTGGAAGGTGCTGGAGGGTGTGCTGATGTCCGAACTGCGCGGCTGGGCGTCGTTCGTCACCGAGCAGCCGCCGTACAACCTCCTCGACCGCAGGGTCGAGAACGAGCTCGTGCCGATGGCACTGAAGTACGGGTTGGGGCTGTTGCCGTGGTCGCCGCTCGCGATGGGCGTGCTTGCCGGACGGTATGCCGACGACGACATTCGCCCCGAGGGTTCGCGAGCGAGCGTGCGTGGTGGGATCTACGCGGACCGGGTCAGTCAGGCAGCGGTCGCAGCGGGCAACAAGTTCGTCCGTGCCGCTCGAGACGCCGGGGTCGACCCGGCGCGGTTGGCGATCGGATGGGTGATGAACCAACCGGCGGTCGTCGCACCGCTGATCGGACCGAAGAGCGTCGAGCAGTTGGAGCACTTGCTCCCCGTCATGGACATGGCGATCCCACCCGAGCTCTCCGCGATCTGCGACAGCATCTGCCCGCCCGGAAGCGCTGTTGCCAACTTCCACAACTCCGCACCGTGGATGAGGATGCAGATTCCCGGCTAGAGATTCCCGGCTAGCGATTCCGGGCTAGAAATACGTCGTGGGTGAGAAGGTGGTGGCGCCGTGGGTGCTGTTCGAGAGCATCCCGGAGATGGTCCTCGTCGTCGACAACGCGGGCGTGATCCTGTTCGCCAACGACCACTGCGACGAGATCGTCGGGTGGACGCCGGATGAGTTGGTCGGTCAGCCGATCGAGACGGTGATCCCGGCGCGACTCCGCGGCGGTCACACTGCGCATCGCAAGAGCTACACCGACGATCCACGGGCGCGACCGATGGGCAGCGGTTTGTTGCTGTCCGCGCTGCATCGCTCGGGCCGTGAGGTGCCGGTCGAGATCGCGCTCAGTCCGCTGAACGGTGAGATCGGTGAGGTCGCCGCGACGGTTGCGACCGTGCGCGACGTGACCGAACGACTGGAGACGGCGGCGCAACTCGTGGACGCGAAGACGAAGTTGCAGATCCTCGACGACCGCGACCGCATCGCGCGTGAGCTGCACGACAGCGTGATCCAGCGACTGTTCGCCGCAGGGCTGCACCTCCAATCCTCGAGTGGCCGCGCAGACAGCAGCGAACGCGTGTCGGCGGTCGTCGACGAGATCGACCAGGCGATTCGCGAGATACGCGGCGTGATCTTCACGCTGCATCGCCCGGCGCAGCTCGACAGCGGGTTGGAGGCGGCACTGCGCGCCAGCATCAACGAGGCGGCTCGGATGCTGGCGCACAGGCCGACGTTGCGTCTCGGCGGAATTCTCGGCGGCATCTCCAACGACATGGGGTCCGAACTGCTGGCGGTGCTCCGCGAGTCGTTGATGAACGTCGCCAAGCACGCCAACGCATCGAGGACCGAGGTGTCGCTCGACGTCGGGATGGACGCCGTCACACTGGTCGTCGTCGACGACGGCGTCGGAATGGGCCCGGGCTCCCCGGACAGTGGTGGTCTCGGGCTTCGCAACGTTCGCGAGCGTGCCGAACGCCTCGGCGGCACTGTGCAGTTCATCCCCGCGCAGCCGCGCGGCACTCGCGTGCAATGGACCGTGCCGCGGCACCACCCGTGATGCCGTGCCGTGCTGCCGAGCCGCCGTGATGCCGAGCTGTGATCAGTGGTCGGTCTGCGCCCTGACGGCGAACACTGCCGCCTCGGTCCTTCGCGTCATGCCGAGCTTCATGAGGATCGACGACATGTAGTTCTTCACCGTCTTCTCCGCTCGGTTGACTTCAGCCGCGATCTGGCGATTCGTGAGACCTTCGGCGACGAGGTCGAGGATGGTTCGCTCGAGGTCGGTGAGTGCTGCGAGGCGCGGGTCCTGATCCGGCTTCGGGTTCCTCAGCCGCTCGAGCAGCTGTCCGGTCAACGTCGGATCGATCAACGACTCGCCGCGTGCGACGCGATGAACTGCCGAGACGAGGTCGTTGCCGCGGATCTGCTTCAACACGTATCCAGCAGCTCCGGCGATCACCGACTGGAACAGCGCCTCTTCATCGGAGAACGACGTCAACATCAGGCAGGCAAGGTCAGGGCGGGCACTTCGTACCTCGCGACACACTTCGACGCCACTTCCGTCTGGTAGTTGCACGTCGAGCACTGCGACTTGGGGGCGCGTCGCACGGATCCGAGTGATCGCATCAGCGCACGTCGCGGCCTCGCCAACCACTTCGATGGATCCATCCGCCTCGAGCAACTGACGCACGCCCTCGCGCACCAGCTCGTGGTCGTCGAGCAGGAACACGGTGACCTTCGGAACCTTCTCGCGGGAATCCATCCCCCCATGGGACCACACGCCGCTGTCGCGGACCACGGTCGAATGTCCCGATCTCCGGAAACTTCTGAGCAACGTCTGTCAGGAGGGTCCCGCTGTGGCGAAGCGCTCGAGCAGCTCGAGCACATCCGCCTGGCTCACCGGACCGAAGTGCTCGTACCACTGACCGACAGATCGGAATCGCTCGGGCTTCATCAGGCAGATGACGACGTCGGCGATCGCGCCAAGCGCAGCAGCGACCTCCGGCGGAGCGACCGGGGTGGCAATGACGACGCGGCCCACCGCGTTGGCTCGGGCGACCTCGATCGCCGCGCGAATCGTCGCCCCGGTGGCGATGCCGTCGTCGACGATCACCGCGGTCACACCCGCGAGCGGCTCGCGTGGCCGGACCGCGCGAATCGCCGCTGAAGTTCGGTCGAGCACATCACGCTCGCGTCGGACGACCTCGCCGAACGCGTCGTCGTCGACCCGGCTGGCCCGCACGACTTCGTCGTTGACGACTACCACGCCCTCCTCACCGATCGCGCCCATCGCGAGCTCTGGCTGCTGCGGCACGCCAAGTTTGCGAACGACGATCGCATCGAGGGGCGCCCGTATCCCGCGGGCGAGTTCTGCGGCGACCGGGATCCCTCCGCGGGGCAGTCCCAACACGACCGGCCGATCCAGCGCCAACCTCGCGGCTACCGCACCGAGCTGCGTGCCTGCCGACCGACGATCATCGAATACGGGGTGGCGCATCGTGCTCCTCGCCGTACAGCGTCGCGCGTGTTGCGGCCAGGCGATACAGGAATCAACTCGTGATTCGAGATGCGATCACGGGACCTTCGACCGGCGGAGTGGCCCCGACCGTGCACGCGGCGCGAATGGCGGCAGCGGCGACGGCGGCCTCCGCGTCCGAACGAGCGTGGACGATGCACAGTGGCCGCTCGTTGTCGACGAACTCACCGAGTCCGATCACATCAGTGAGACCAACGGTGTGATCGATCGGGTCGTTGACCCGCATACGACCACCACCGAGTGCAACGATCGCAAGGCCGACGGAGCGAGTGTCGATCGTTTGGACGTACCCGCTGTGCTCGGCAAACACCGGCTGCTGAACGGCTGCGACGCCGAGATGCGCGTCAGGGTTCTCGATGAGGTCGGCGGGCCCACCGAGTGCTGACACCATCTTTTGGAATCGCTCGGCCGCCGAACCGTCGGCGCGCACAGCGGCGAGGTGCTCGGTCGCGGATACGAGATCGGTGGCGAGGCCGACGAGGACGAGCATCTCAGCTCCCAGCGCGAGCACCACTTCTGTCAACCGCGGGTCATCGCTCGCCCCGGTGAGCCACTCGATCGTCTCGCGCACTTCGAGCGCGTTGCCCGCGGTGCGTCCGAGCACTTGGTTCATGTCCGTGAGCACCGCGGTTGTCTGCAGTCCTGCGCCGACTGCGACGCTGA
>DASWRR010000369.1:0-13459 GCA_036403055.1 Ilumatobacteraceae bacterium
CAACGATGTCGAGCTCGTCGCCGATGCGCATGGTGATCCGCTCGACCCACCCGTGCTGCTGTTGCACGGTGGGGGCCAGACCCGGCACTCGTGGGGCAGCACGGCCGATGTCCTCGCCGACGCCGGCTTCTACGCAGTCACTGCCGACGTCCGCGGCCATGGCGAATCGGGGTGGGACCGCGACGGCGACTACTCGTTCGCAGCGCAGATGGGCGATGTCGAGGCGTGGTGCGATCTGCTCGGGCGCCCGGCGATCGTCGGTGCGTCGCTCGGCGGTCTCGCGGGTCTCTGGACAGAGGGCACGCGTGCCGCCAACGGCCAACCATCAGCCGGCTCGTGTCTGGTGCTCGTCGACATCGCCCACCGCAGTGAAGCGGTCGGTGTCGACCGTGTCCTCGACTTCATGAGCGGCAACCCCGACGGGTTCGCGAGCGTCGACGAGGCTGCTGACGCGGTTGCCGACTACCTCCCGCACCGGCCGCGTCCGGCCAACACCGACGGCTTGGCGCGCAACCTTCGACTCGGCGGCGACGGCCGATTCAGATGGCACTGGGATCCGGAGTTCATCAACGGCAAGCGTCCGCGCAGCAGTGTCGATTTCGACACGTTCACCGAACACGCCCGAAGCCTCACGCTGCCGGTGCTGTTGGTCCGCGGCGGTCGCAGCGATGTGTTGAGTCAAGAGCTGGCCGAAGAGTTCCTCAGCATCGTCCCGCACGCCGAGCTCGCAGACGTGCACGATGCACATCACATGGTGGCCGGCGAGGAGAACGACATCTTCTCGACGGCGATCATCGACTTCCTGCGCCGTGTCGTCGACGAGGGGGAGCACGGCTGATGGACTTCGTCATCGCGGAGGATGCCGGTGCCGCGGCGCGGGAGGCGGCGTCGTGGGTTGCTCGACAACTCAGCAACGCCGCGTCGTTGCGCGGCTCCGCGACAGTGGCCTTCAGCGGCGGTTCGACGCCGGCGCTGATGCTCGCGGCACTGGCCGACGAGCGGCTGCCGTGGAAGGACATCACGATCTTCCAGGTCGACGAACGCGTTGCGCCCGACGGCGATCCCGACAGGAACGCTGGTCTGCTCGACGCGCTGCGTTCGAACGGACCGACGATCCATCTGATGCCGGTGACCGACCCGGATCTCGAGGCCGCATGCCGGCGGTACGCGGCACTCCTGCCGCCACGGCTCGACATCGTGCACCTCGGGTTCGGCGACGACGGCCACACCGCCTCATGGCCGCCGGGGGACCCGGTCGTCGACGCGGAGGGTGCTGTCGCCATGTCGGGCGAGTACAAGGGCAGGGTGCGAATGACGCTGACGGTTCCCACGGTCAACGCAGCCCGCCGCCGGTTGGTGCTGGTGACCGGGAGCGCGAAGGCGCCCATCGTCGAACGGTGGATGCTCAACGATCCGGCGCTGCCGGCGAACCGCGTCAGCCGCACGGGGACGTACGTCGTGCTCGACTCCGACGCCGCATCACGGTTGCCGTACCGGGCTGGGTAGCGTCTCGCGATGGACATCACGACGACACCTGCGTGGTCAGCACTGCAATCGACCCCGCGGCCGCCCGATCTTCGTGCGTTGTTCGCGGCTGATCCTTTGAGGGCC
Source organism: Ilumatobacteraceae bacterium (assembly GCA_036403055.1). Lineage (GTDB taxonomy): Bacteria > Actinomycetota > Acidimicrobiia > Acidimicrobiales > Ilumatobacteraceae > JAENVT01. Next base: position 1,612 of record DASWRR010000369.1, read on the forward strand.
AAGCGCTTCCGCGTGACCGCGGGTGATCTCGTCATCGACTACTCGAAGAACCTCATCGACGACGACGTGGTCCGCCGCCTCCTCGCCGTTGCGGTTGCATCGCGCGTCGAGGCGCGGCGTGCCGCGATGTTCGCCGGCGAACCGATCAACGTCACCGAGCGGCGGGCCGTGCTGCACACCGCATTGCGCGCGCCGCGCGACGCCGTCGTGATGGTCGACGGGCACAACGTGGTCCCCGATGTGCACGAGGTGCTCGGCCGGATGACCACGTTCTCGGACCGCGTGCGCAGCGGTGCGTGGCGCGGCGCAACCGGCGAGACGATGCAGACCGTCGTCAACATCGGGATCGGCGGCAGCGATCTCGGTCCGGCGATGGCGTACCTCGCGACGGCATCGTTCGGCGACCACAACCTGCGTTGCCGATACGTCAGCAACGTCGACGGCGACGACATCACCGGCAACCTCGCCGACCTCGACCCGGCGACGACGCTGTTCATCGTCAGCTCCAAGACCTTCACGACGATCGAGACGCTCACCAACGCCCGCCAGGCGCGGCAGTGGCTCACCGACGCGTTGGGCGACGACGCCGTCAGCAAGCACTTCGTCGCGGTCAGCACCAATGCCGAAGAGGTCGCCAAGTTCGGCATCGACACGGAGAACATGTTCGGGTTTTGGGATTGGGTCGGTGGTCGTTACTCCGTCGACTCGGCGATCGGCCTGTCGCTTGCACTGTCCATCGGTCCAGCGCGATTCCGCCAGTTCCTCGACGGCTTCCACACGATCGACCGGCACTTCGTCGAAGCGCCGCTGCACATCAACGCACCCGTGCTGATGGGAATGCTCGGGATCTGGTACGGCAACGTGCTCGGCGCGCAGACCAAGGCGGTGCTGCCGTACGCACAAGCGATGCGGCGGTTCCCGGCATACCTGCAACAGCTCGACATGGAATCGAACGGCAAGTCGGTGCGGCTCGACGGCGACCCGGTGTCGACCTCGACCGGCCCGATCGTGTGGGGCGAGCCGGGCACCAATGGCCAGCACGCGTTCTACCAATTGCTGCATCAGGGAACGAGGTTGGTGCCGATCGACTTCATCGGGTTCGCTCAGCCGAACGATCCGCTCATCGAGCAGCACGACCTGCTGATGGCCAACTTGTTCGCCCAGGGCGAGGCGCTGGCCTTCGGCAAGACGCTCGACGAGGTGATCGCCGAAGGCATCCCGCCGCACCAGCAAGCGGCACGTGTGTTCCCCGGCAACCGCCCGAGCACGACGATCCTCGCGCCGCGGTTGACGCCGAACGTGCTCGGTCAACTGATCGCGCTGTACGAGCACATCGTGTTCGTGCAGGGCTGCGTCTGGGACATCAACAGCTTCGACCAGTGGGGTGTCGAGCTCGGCAAGGCGTTGGCGAATCGCATCACGCCGGAGCTGACCGCGACCGACACCCCGCAGCACGACGCGTCGACCTCTGCGTTGATCGACTGGTACAGAGCCCATCGCCTTCGGCCAGATGGGTCAGCGGCGGAGTCGTCGACCTGATCTACGTGTGATCGAGCGGGACGACCCTCGCGAACAGCGCCTTGAGGTAGCCGCCCTGCGCGAACGTCACCGGATGGTCGACGGCATGAGCGGTTCGACGGAACTCGACGAGGTCGTACCCGGCACGCTGCGCCGAACCGCGCACGGTGGCGTAGAACTGGTCCGGCGTCACTCTGCTCGAGCACGACGCCTGCACGAGCAGGCCATCGGTGCGCACGAGTTGCACGGCGCGTTGGGTCAGTTGGCCGTATGCGTGCAAGGCCCTGTCGACGTTCGACTTGCGCTGAGCGAACGCCGGCGGGTCGAGAATCACGATGTCGTAGTGCTTGCGCCGCTGGATCAGTCGGTCCATCACCTCGTACGCGTCGCCGATCAACGCGTCGTGCTCGCAATGGCGCACGTTCGGTAGCTCGGAGTTGTGCGCGAAGTTCCGTTCGGCGACGGCGAGCGTCGGCTCGCTCTGGTCCACGCTCGTCACCCGAGTCGCTCCTCCGGCAGCGGCATACACGCTGAAGCCGCCGGTCGCCGCGAACACGTCGAGGACGCGCATCCCGGCGGAGAGGGATCGGACGAGTGCGCGGTTGTCGCGTTGGTCGAGGAAGTGACCGGTCTTCTGCCCCGAGACCACATCGGCCTCGAAGGTCAATCCGTTCTCCTTGAACAGCACTGGACCGTCCGGTGGTGTGCCGATCAGGGCGATGCCTTCGGTGAGGCCGTGCAGCCGTTGGTCGGCCATCGTCCGCGCCAGTCGAAGGATCAACGCCGCGGGACGGAGCTCCGCTTCGATCACATTCACCAATGATCGGAGATGCGCTATCCAGACGGGGCTGTACAGCTTGAGCACGTACGTTTCCGCGTACCGGTCGAGCACCAGGCCGGGGAAGCCGTCGTTCTCGCCGTTGAGCACGCGGTAGCCGTTGGTGTCGGGACCGATAGAGGCCCGTCGCGCGACAGCGGCAACGATCTGTTGACGCCAGAACTCGGCGTCGATGGCCGCTGGCTTGCCGTGGTGGAGCACACGGATGCGGATCGGCGACCCAGGGTCCCACAGCCCGATCGCGACGAAGTTGCGATCGTTGTCGAAGACCACGGCGAGATCGCCGACCGCGCCGCGATGGCTGATCGACGAGATCGACTCGTTGAAGATCCACGGGTGACCCGCGGCGATCTGCCGGCGGGCATCGGGCGTGACCCGAACGGCCATCCGCTTGTCACTCACCGTCGGGAGCTGGTCGAGCGCGGACATCCGCTCAGGGTATGCCGATGTTCCGGTGAATTCCCTACGCTCCGAGCCATGGTTGATCAGCTCGAGCGCACCACCAACCTGTTGGCGCTGCTGCTCGAGACACGTGTCGCGCTGACCCTCGACGACATCGTCAACCAGTTGGGCGACCAGTACCCGGAGGGCCAGACCGCGCGGCGCGGGGCGTTCGAACGCGACAAAGGACTGCTGCGCGATGTGGGTGTACCGATCGAGACCGAAGTGCTGGGCGGTACTCGTGCCGGGCAGACGGCGTACCGCGTCAACCGCGATCGGTACGAGCTGCGCGGCCTCGACCTCTCGGAGGCCGAGCGACGCGCGCTGCAGGTTGCTGTCGCCGCGGCACGGACGACCGAGGCGGAGTTCGGCATCTTCAAGTTGGGCGGCGTCGCGGATGCCGCACCGCCGATCACCGCGAACCTGCCGCAGCTGGAGTTGCTACCGGAGCTCCGCGAGGCGATTGCGACGCGGGCGACGATTGCGTTCACGTATCACGATGCGCCGCGGTCGTTGCACCCGTACGCGCTGCTGCTGCGCGAAGGGTTCTGGTACGTGATCGGTCACGACGTCGGCCACGACGAAGTGCGGACGTATCGCGTCGACCGGATCGAAGGAGTCATCGAGCTCGGCGATGCCGATGCGTACGAACGGCCGGCGGACTTCGACCCGCGCACCGTCTTCCCGGTCGACCCGAAGGAGCTCGGCGACGGCGACCGCTCCGCTGTCGTGCGAATCGACAGTGGTCGGGCCACGTTCGCGATTCGCGAAGTCGGCGAGGACAGGGTCGTCGGACGTCGATCCGACGGAGGAGTCGACGTCGAGGTGCCGTGCACCAACATCGACGCGTTTCGCTCATGGGTGCTCGGATGGGGTGTGCATGCCGAGGTCGTCTCGCCGCCCGATGTGCGTGATGGTCTGATCGAGTGGCTGCGGGCGATGGCGGCACGCTCGTGAGCGCGAAGCGCGGCCCGCGGCGGTCGGCCGAGCGTCTTCGCCGACTGCTCGTGATGTTGCCGTGGCTGATGGAGCGCGGCGATGCGCCAGTGGCAGAGATGGCGGCGCGGTTCGAGCTGAGCGAGGCCGAACTGATCGGCGATCTCGAGCTCGCCGCGCTGTGCGGCCTTCCGCCGTTCATCGACGAGATGATCGACGTCTACATCGACGAGGGCGTCGTGCACGTCGGCGTGCCACGGCTGTTCACCAGACCGCTGCGCCTCACTGCGCCAGAGGGTTTTGCGCTGCTGTCGTCAGGACGCGCGGCGATGCAGTTGCCCGGTGCCGACCCGGACGGTTCGTTGGCCAGAGCGCTCGACAAGTTGGCCGGCGTCCTCGGTGAGGACGGTGTCGTGGTCGAGGTTGCGCAACCGCCGGCGACCGCCGATCTCGCGGCGGCGATCACCGACAACGCTCGGCTGAGCGTGCGCTACTGGTCGGCGCACCGCGACGAGGCGACCGAGCGGGAGATCACACCGCGCTCGATCTTCCTCGATCGCGGCAACTGGTACGTGATCGCCGACGACAGCAGATCTGGCGAGTCGCGCACCTTTCGCATCGACCGGTTCGAGCAGTGGCAGCGGACCGGCGAGATCGATCCTCCGTCGCCACGTGCTCGGCCCGTCGCGGCGCCGAGCGGTGATCGTTGGTTCGTCGACAGCGACGTTCCTTCGGTCGTGCTGCGGCTGTCGCCCGATGCGCGTTGGGTCGCCGAGCGGTACCCGCTGCTCGAGGACACCGACGACACCGCGGCGACGGATGAGACGGTCGGCGGTCGTTCGCGGTCGACCGTCGTGCGAATGGCGGTGGTGAACGAGCAGTGGTTGCGCACCCTGCTGCTGCGACTCGGTCCGAACGCCACGGTGTTGGAGCCGGTCGAGTGGCGCGATCTCGGCGCCGATGCGGCCAGCGAGTTGTTGCTGCGCTACGAAGCCACCGACAGCTGAGCGGAGCTGGTGATGCCGTGCGCCCGGAGCAGATGGGGGAGCACCGCGGCCGTCGCATCGGCATCCGCGAGCGCGTCGTGCGGACGGACGAGCTCGATGCCGTAACGCGCGCAGAGGTCGGTGAGCCGATGCGACAACTGCCGGTCGGGATCGAGGCGGCGCGACAGCATCAGCGTGCACAACGGGTTGGCGATGTCGATCGCCACGCCGTGCGTCTTGCCGGCCTTGCTGAGGAAGTCGGCGTCGAACGCGGCGTTGTGGGCCACGAAGTGAGCGTCGCCCAGGCGATGCACGAACTCTGTCAGCACCTCGGGCCCGGCAGGAGCGCTGCGCACCATCTGCCGGCGGATGCCGTGGATGCCGACCGGGCCGACGCGGAACCACCATCGACGTCGTGGCGCGACGAGACTCGACCACCGATCGAGGACACGGCCGTTCCCGTCGACCACGACCAGACCGACCTGGAGGACGTGGTGGCGGCGCAACGACAGGCCGGAGGTCTCGACATCGACCACGGCGAACCGCATGTCGTCGAGCTCCGCAACCATGACCCCAACCCTACGCCCGGGGTGTGACACACCAACATCGACCGAAGTGTTTCCCGCCCGCCAACGTCGACCGAGTGTTTCACGCCCACCCGGGTGGGCCCGAAACACTCGGTCGAGGTGGGGTCAGAGCAGTTCGGCGGCGAGGCTGGCGACGGCACTGCGCTCGCACGACGTCAAGGTGATGTGCCCGAAGCACCGCTGCCCGCCGAACGCCTGGATCAACACGGCGAGTGCGTTGTTCGACTCGCCCATGTACGGCGCATCGATCTGGCTGGTGTCGCCCGTGAAGATGACCTTGGTGCCTTCACCGATGCGCGTCAGCACAGTCTTCAACGTCGTTGGCTCGAGGTTCTGGGCCTCGTCGATCACGACGATCTGACGATGCAACGATCGACCGCGCAGGAACGTCACCGATTCGAGCGTCAACTGGTTGCGTCCGATCAGCTCGTCGATGAGGCGGTTGGCGTCACTGCTGCTGCGCTGATCGGTCAGCGCCACGATCGCATCGTGGATCGCGGACATCCACGGGTCGAGCTTCTCCTCGAGCGTGCCGGGGAGGAAGCCGACTTCGGCGCGCCCGACGGGCACGAGTGGACGGTAGACGGCGAGCCGTTCATAACGACGGTGCTCGACGACCTGTTCGAGTCCCGCGGCGATCGCCAACAGCGTCTTGCCGGTTCCGGCGCGGCCATCGAGTGCGACGACGCTGACGTCCGGATCGAGCAACAGCTCCAATGCGAACCGCTGTTCTTTCGATCTCGCCCGCAGTCCCCATGCCTCCGGCGCGTTGTGGCTCAGCAACTCGAGGTCGTCGTCGACTCGTCGGGCAAGCGCTGACTGCGACCCGGCCCGCAGCACCGCGAACCCGTTCTCGTGCAACTGGCTGCACGACGGCACGGAGTCGATGGCGATCGCGTTCGCCGCGTACAGGCAATCGATCGCTTCGTGCGCAGCCTCGTACGTTCCCCATCCGCTCGGGCGCGTGCTGACACTGCGACCGATCGGCCGATGTTCGTCGGCCTCGAGGCCGAGGTGCGCGGCCTTGATCCGCAGCGCGGCATCGTTCGAGACGACGCGCGTCGGCCCGTGCATCTGCTGGCCGAGGGCCGCGCCGATGATGCGGTTGTCGGGCACCGATGGGTCGAGGCCATGTTCGATCAGCAGGTGCTTCTGCACGCCGTTGATCTCGATCTTCACCGTGCTGGCGGAGGAGCCGTCACCGACCGGGGTGGCGTCGGCAAGCGACCCGCCGGCGTTGACCCGCAGCTCCTCCAACGTCCGCAACGCGGTACGCGCCGCGCGACCGACGTCGTCGACTCGACTCTTCAGCCCGTCGAGCTCCTCGATGACCGTCAACGGAATGACGACATCGCAGTCGGCGAAGCTGGCGATGCACGACGGATCGGCGACGAGAACCGAGGTGTCGAGCACGATCCGAGTTCTCACACCCCCCTTGACATCGACATGACGAGCACGTGTGGGGACGAGATCGGTCAACGCAACTCCAATCGTCGGTTCGGGATGAGGAGCGAACTGAGCAACGCGAATAGTTGTAGCCGAGGATAGGTGAGCCATGGTGGATAGTGCCCGCGACCTGTCACTACCGGTATCTCTACCCCGAACGAACGTGTTCGACGCATCGCGACCCAGTCCGATGTCGCCATCCTGGTCGCGTCTCGGCGGCAGAATGCACATGTGATCGAAAAGGCCTGCCCGTTCTGCGACGCGATCAGTGGAGCACTTCCGGTGCGCGCAGTCTTGGACGACGACGTCGCACTCGCGTTCCTCGACCGCGCCCCGGTGTTCAAAGGCCATGTGCTCGTCGCGCCGAAGCGGCATGTGGTCACGCTCGCAGATCTCGACGCCGACCTCGTCGGCCCGTTCTTCGATCGCGTCCAGCGGGTCGCGGCACGGATGCCGGCGGCACTGGAATGCGACGGCACGTTTGTGGCGATCAACAACATCGTCAGCCAGAGCGTCGCCCATCTCCACGTGCACGTCGTGCCGCGGCGTCGCAAGGACGGACTGCGCGGCTTCTTCTGGCCGCGGGTGCGCTACGAGTCGGACGCAGAAGCCGATGACTACGCCCGCCGGCTCGCGGAGGCGCTGCGCGACTGACGCACCACGTCAACACACGATTCGCATCTCGAGGCCACGCGCGTCGCGCCCGCCGTCACCGAACGTCTGGTGCTCGCCGTGCTGGAATCGTCGGGTGCTCCACAGCACCGCGTATGCATCGAGCAGGTCGTCCATCGCCGCGCCGCGGGGCACTTCGGATGGGACACCGAGATGCTGTTCCAGCAGCGTGCGACGTACGTCGCGACCTTCGGCCGTCTTCTTCGACGGCAACGATCCGCCGCCGTTCATCATCTTGAACGTGCACTCGGGGTGCACCTCGAGGATCGAGTGCCGATTCGATTCGTTGATCAACTCATCGAGCTCAGCCACCTTGGCCATGATGTTGAACGTCTGCTTCGAGATGCCACGTCCGGTTGCGTCCCGCGCCGCGTTCAATGCAGATCGATAGTCCGCGTGACCGAGCGCAGCGCGCGGTGGCGCTGGGAACACTGAACTGCCGGCGCGTCCGAGGAACGCGCGCGCTTCGATGTCGCACGCGCGACGTCGTCCGTCGACGAGTCCGATCGGCATGTCGACACCGACGAGGTCGAAGCGATCGAGGTGCAACGTTCGAACGACGGACACCCCGCGATGCGTCGCGATGATCCACCCACCTCTGCATCCATCGATGCCTGCGATGTCGTCGGACTGCTTCACGTGTGGTCTGTCTCCGGTCGTTGCAAATGCAACAACATTGATGCTTGTATTTCATGTTCGAAACACGCACGATTTGGGTACGTAACGCTCCGTTACTACAACCCGATACCTGGAGGTATCAACTCAACATGACCAAAGCAGAGCTGATCGATGCGGTCGCGAAGAGTGCCGATGTGAGCAAGGCTGATGCCGAGAAAACCGTCGGCGCCTTTTTCGAGATCGTCACGAGTACAGCAAGGGGAGGCGACAAGGTTGCGTGGCCGGGCTTCGGCTCGTTCAGTACCTCGAACTCCCAAGCGCGTACAGGCCGCAATCCCCAGACCGGCGCCGCGGTGGCCATCGCTGCAGCGACCCGGATGAAGTTCACCGCGAGCAGCACGCTCAAAGCGGCTCTGAACAACAAGTAATCAACGAAACAAGAAAGAAGGAAACCAAAGTGGCAGCAAAGAAGGCTTCGGCCAAGAAGGCGGCTCCTGCCAAGAAGGCAGCAGCCAAGAAGGCTCCGGCGAAGAAGGCAGCAGCAAAGAAGGCTCCGGCCAAGGCCGCAGCGAAGAAGGCTCCGGCCAAGAAGGCAGCAGCAAAGAAGGCTCCGGCCAAGGCCGCAGCGAAGAAGGCCGCGCCGGCGAAGAAGGCAGCAGCCAAGAAGGCTCCCGCCAAGAAGGCAGCAGCGAAGAAGAAGTGATCAGTCGACGTTGATCGTCGACGACACGGAGCAGGGGAGCGGAGGGCCACGTGCCCTCCGCTCTTCGTTTTGTGGCGCTGCAGTGCGGCGTCAGGGACCACCGCTCAGAGATCGCGGATCAGCTTGAAGATCTCCGCGGCCGAGTAGCCGAACGGTTCGCCGAGGTTCGCGAGACGCTCGGTGACGCGCGTTCGGAACGCGGCGAGCTGTGCCGTGTCGACCGCTTTCATGGTGCTCTCGAACTGACTGGCGTGCGCTTCGAGTGCGTCGAGCTTTCGTCGGAGGTAGCGCGCGTCGCCCTCACCATCGCCGACGTCCTCGACATGATCGGGCTCGTCGGCCTCGAACAGCAGCAGCGCGTCGGGTCGGTGTGGCGGCAGTCCTTGTTCACGGAAGAAATGAGGATCGCGCGAAGCAACGATTCCCTCGCAGGCGAGCAGTCCGGCGTGGCGGTGGTCAGGGTGGAGCCGGTATCGCTTCCACGGATCGTGCCCGAGCACGACGTCGGGGCGAAGCTCGCGGATCACGCGCGCTACCTCACCGCGCGTCGCGAGGTCGCTGTCGAGCTCGCCGTCGACGCGGTCGAGGAACACGACCACGCCGGCGTGATCGCCGCTCAAGCGGCGCGACGCTTCGCTCTGTTCGAGCTTGCGTTGCGCGGCCAGCGCACGAATGTCGGCATCAGGGTTCCACGTTCCCTTCGAGCCATCGGTACAGATGAGGTGATGCACGACGCAGCCGGTCTCTGCCCACTTCGCGAGCGTTGCACCACATCCGAACTCGACGTCGTCGGGATGCGCGCCGATCGCGAGCGCTGTCGACGGGACCTCCATGTTGTGGGTGAACGCACTGCGCTCTAACGCAGGTTGGCCGGGTTCGTTTGCAGCCATGTGGGCAGCACTTCCTGTACGAGTGGGTGGGCAAGATCGGACGGGGTGTCGATGTCGATCGCCAGCAACGGGTCGCGGCGCACGCGCACCGACAGGCCCGTCGAGACCGCCGCCTCGAGATGGCGTCGAAACGATCCTGGTCCGTAGGCGAACTGGAACGTGCTGTCCGTCGGCACCGCGACGACGTTCGTACCGTCACTTCGACGATCCGGAACGAGCGTCAACATGCCGCGCTGCGCCAGCCGCGCCAAACCCTGCGCCCTCGGCAGGTCGCCATGGGCGACGACGACGTCGGTGACACCGAGGCCGCGAAGATCGGCGACGCTGTTGTTGACGGCGGCGTTGAGCCCGACGCCGGGGTGCCACAGGATCGAAGCGCCGCGCTCGCTCGCCCACGCCGCAACCTGTTCGTCGTCGCAGGCCACGTACGTCGGCAACTCGCCGGCGGCGGCGAGCACGCGTGCAGACATCCACCGCGAGAGTCGTTCGCGATCGGAGTCACCGAGCACCGCGCCGAGCCGCGCCTTCGCACTTCTGAACGCCTTCACCGGAACGAGGACCACGGCATTCACTGCGGGCATCGTAGGCACCTACGCTGTCGCCATGCCGATCAACGTTGCCGTCATCGGCGCGGGGTCTTGGGGGACGACGGTCGCGGCGCTCGCGGCGGTCAACACACCGACGATCCTGTGGGCTCGACGCCCGGAGCTGGCCCGGCAGATCAACGATGCGCACGTCAACGGCGATTACCTGGCGAGCTTCGTGCTGCCGGAACAGCTGTGCGCGACCGGCTCACTCGAAGAAGCAGTGCGCCACGCCGACGTGCTGGTGATGGCGGTGCCATCGCACGGCTATCGCGATGTCGCCGCGGCCGCCGCGCCGTTCCTCAGACCGTGGGTACCGGTCGTGACGCTGACGAAGGGGATCGAACGCAGCTCGCGCAAGCGGATGAGCGAGGTCACGAGCGACGAGATGCCGGGCCATCCGGTCGCCGTGCTCACCGGCCCGAACCTGGCGAAGGAGATCCTCGGGGGACAACCGGCGGCGAGTGTTGTGGCGATCGACGACGAGGTGATCGCGGCAGAGCTGCAGCGGATCTTCAGCCGGCCGAGCCTGCGGATCTACACGAACCCCGACGTGGTCGGTTGCGAGGTCAGCGGCGTCGTCAAGAACGTGATCGCGATCGCGAGTGGCATGGCTGAGGGGATGGGCTTCGGCGACAACACGCGCGCCACGCTCATCACCCGCGGGCTTGCCGAGATGACTCGACTCGGTATGGCGATGGGCGGCCACGCCACCACGTTCTCCGGGCTCGCCGGAATCGGTGATCTGACGGCGACGTGTTCGTCGAAGCAGAGCCGCAACAACACCGTCGGGATGCAGCTCGGCCAAGGCAAGCGGATCGAGGAGGTGCTGGCGTCGATGACCATGGTTGCCGAGGGCGTGAAGAGCTCGCCGAGCGTCCTCGATCTCGCTCGTCGCTTCGGCGTCGAGATGCCGATCACCGAGCAGGTGGTCGCGGTGTGCCATCACGGTCGTACTGCCGCTGAGGCGCTCGGTGCGTTGATGCAACGCAGTCGCAAGAGCGAGATCGAATAATCGCGTGCCGCTGTGACGACGACAGGAGTGGTCGGCGCGACGTGGCGCGCGACCGTGACCGAATGGGGCGCCGTCGAACCGTGGGACGGCTCGCCGACGATCGACTGGTTCGTCGCGGCGGACGACCGCTGGCACACGCCGCGCGACGAGGCAGCGACGCGTCAGTCGCGCATCAGCGGCACGCCGGTCGTCGAGACGCGCGTGCGCATCCCTGGCGGCGATGCCGTGCAACGCGTGTACTCCGTCGCCGACGCCGGTGGCCTGACGATCATCGAAGTGACCAACGAGTCGACGTTGCCCATCGCTGTCGCACTCACCGGCGGGGGTCTGTTGACGCGCCGACCGCCGACGACGATGCCGCCGCAGGGCATCGAGCTGCCGCCGGACGCCGTGATTCACCCGATCGGTCACAACTCCTCGATCACCGTCGCCAGATCTCACGGCAGGGCGACCGCGTTGCCGGAGTCGTTGCCGTCGGTGGATCAGGTGGCGCGCGGCTGGCTTGCCCAGACGCAACGCGCCAGCCGCTTGCAGCTGCCGGACTCCGGAATGGTCGAGGCCGTCACCGCGGCGCGCTGCGAGTTGCTGCTCGATGGCCCCGCCGGTGGCGCCGA